>CAJAHV010000300.1 GCA_903939555.1 uncultured Alphaproteobacteria bacterium
AGAGTCCCGATTTCGGTCGGGCGGCAGATGCCGCCGGTGCCGATTCGATTTGACGGCAATCGATTCCACAGATGCGGTGTCTGCTGCTTCTACAGCAGCGGTATCCGCGGGGCGGTTTCCGGCGGATAGATCCCCTCGGCGCGCGGATCGGCATAGATTTCCACCGCCCGCGCAAAGGGCCGAAAGCCTTCGCGCTGGTAAAAACCCAGCGCCGACGGGTGATCAAGGTCGCAGGTGTGTACCCAGCCGCGGCTGATCGGGCGTTTTGCCTCGCCGCCGGCCCAGCCGATGCGCATGGCATGCGCCATCAACCAAGCGCCATGGCCATGGCCAGTCATGCCTGGCACCATCCCGAAATAGGCGATCTCGAACTCCCCCGGCACGGCGAAATCGAGTTCTAGCAGCCCGACCGCAACACCATCGCGACGCACCGCGACATGGACTTCGGTCGTGTCGGCATCGAGAATCGCCGCAAGCGTTTCATCGGCCATCACCAGCCGGCCGCGCCACAACCATGCCTCGCCGATCTGGCGGAACAGCGCGCGATAGCGAATCCGATCGACCGGCGCGCGCCAGCGTTCGAGCTTGAGCGCCGATTTCATCGGGCCGGTGGGCGCGGGCGGCGCCAGCATCTCGAGGCTGGTGACGATCGTCGCCACTTTACCGCTGGCGACGGGGATGAGGCGGCTGGTCAATCTCCCAGCTCCTTCAATCCCAGCGTGCTTCGGGCGGCAGGCTCATCAAAATCGCATCGACATTCCCGCCGGTTTTCAGCCCGAAGGTGGTGCCGCGATCATAGACGAGGTTGAATTCGGCATAGAGGCCGCGATAGCGCAGCTGCTGCAGGCGCTGCTCGGCAGTGAACTCCTGGTGCATCTTGGCGCGGACGAGGCGGGGGTAGAGGTCGACAAAGGTCTTGCCGACGCCTTGGGTAAAGGCAAAATCCTTGTCCCAGTCGTTCGACAGATGGTCATAGAAGATGCCGCCGACGCCGCGGTGGCGGTTGCGGTGCGGCACCCAGAAATAATCCTCGGCCCATTTCTTGAAGGCCGGGTAATGCGCCGGATCATGCGCGTCGCACATTGTTTTGACGCTATCGTGGAACAGCGCGGTTTCGGCATCGTCGGGCAGGGCAGGGTTGAGATCGACGCCGCCGCCGAACCAGCGCTTTGTGGTGACGAGGAAGCGGGTGTTCATGTGGATGGCCGGCACCAGCGGGTTGGCCGGGTGGATGACAAGGCTGATGCCGGTGGCAAAAAAGCGCGGGTCTTCGGCTGCGCCGTTTATCTGCTTGGCGAAATCGGGCGAGAATTGGCCATGTACGGTCGAAATATTGACACCGGCCTTTTCAAAGGCCCGGCCCTTCATCACCGACATGACCCCGCCGCCGCCATGTTCACCCGAAGGGTCGGGGCGGTCCCAGGCAGTCCTTTCGAAGCGGCCAGCCGGACCGGCGGCACTGCTTTCGTCTTCAAGGGTTTCCAGGGCGGCACAAATCTGGTCGCGCAGATCACGGAACCAGCTCTGCGCGGCGGTCTGTTGTTCATCCAGCGTGTACATGGTCTTTCTTTAACCGCATCGCCGCCGCGAGTGAAACCCTGTAATTGCGTCATCCCGATGGCCGTGGCGACCTTGGTGCCGGGACACCCATTTTGGACCCCGCGCCAAAGTGTCTCCAAAAATCGCCGTTGCGTTACCGACCGTGACGCGGCTATGGCGATGGGATGACGGGTGGCGCATCGATGTCTCCTGCCAGCCACGCACAACAGAGGTTCAAGATGGCGACCGAAACACGGCCCCTCGATGCCCAATTGCCCGTTGAGGGCGAACGCCGGCGCGACTTTTTGTACGTCGCCACCGCTTCGGTTGCCGCTGTCGGCGCCGGTGCGGTCGTCTGGCCACTGATCAACCAGATGAACCCGTCGGCCGATGTGCTGGCACTGGCGTCGATCGATCTTGATCTGTCGGCGGTGCAGCCCGGGCAGGCGGTCAAGGTCAGTTGGCGCGGCAAGCCGGTTTTTGCCCGGCACCTGACACCCGAAGAAATTGCCTCGGCGAACAAGGTAGATGTTGCCTCGCTGCGGGATCCTCAGTCGCTGGCCGACCGGACCAAGCCCGGCAATGCACAATGGTTGATCACGCTCGGCGTCTGCACGCACCTTGGTTGCGTGCCGCTGGGAGCGGGGGAAGGCGAAGTGCGCGGCGATTTCGGCGGCTATTTCTGCCCGTGCCACGGGTCGCACTATGATACCGCGGCGCGCGTCCGCAAGGGTCCGGCACCGAAGAACCTTGAAGTACCAGCCTATGTCTTCAAGACGCCCACGTCCGTGACCATCGGCTGAGGAGGATAGAAATGAGCTTTCCCTGGGCCAAGCAGTACCAGCCGACCACCGAGATCGGCAAATTCTTCGACAAGCAGCTGCCGCTGCCGCGTTTCGTTTATGGCGCGCTGGGGGCGGGTTATCCCACCCCGAAGAATTTGAACTATTTCTATAACTTCGGCGTGCTCGCCGGGGTTGCGCTGGTCATCCAGATTATCACCGGCGTCGTACTCGGCATGCATTACGCCGCGAACACGACGGTTGCTTTCGACAGTGTCGAACACATCATGCGCGATGTGAACGGCGGCTGGATGCTGCGTTACATGCACGCCGTCGGTGCGTCGTTCTTCTTTGGCGTTGTTTATGTGCACATCTTCCGCGGCCTGTATTACGGTTCGTACAAGCCGCCGCGCGAAGTGCTGTGGATGCTCGGCCTCGTCATCTTCCTGTTGATGATGGCAACCGCGTTTATGGGCTATGTGCTGGTCTGGGGCCAGATGAGCTTCTGGGGCGCCACTGTCATCACCGGGCTGTTCTCGGCCATCCCGGTCGTCGGCTCGTACATCCAGACGCTGCTGCTCGGCGGTTTTTCGCCCGACAATGCGACGCTGAACCGCTTCTTCTCGCTGCACTATCTGCTGCCGTTTGTGATCTTCGGGGTCATCATCCTGCACGTCTGGGCGCTGCACATTCCGGGGTCGAACAACCCGACCGGCATCGCAGTAAAGACCGAAGCCGATACCGTGCCGTTCCATCCCTATTACACTGCCAAGGACTTCTTCGGCCTCGGTGTCTATCTGACGCTGTTCGCCGCGGTGGTGTTCTTTGCACCGAACGCGCTCGGGGAAGTCGACAACTACATCCCCGCCAACCCGCTTTCGACCCCGGCGCACATTGTGCCCGAATGGTATTTCTGGCCATTCTACGCGATCCTGCGTGCCTTCACGGTCGACTTCTTCTTCATCCCGGCCAAGCTGATGGGCGTGCTCGCCATGTTCGCCGCCATCCTGCTGTTGTTCTTCCTGCCTTGGCTGGACACGTCGCCGGTGCGTTCGAACAGCTATCGTCCGCTCAATCGCATCTTGTTCTGGGTGTTCGTGGTCGTGGCGCTGGTGCTCGGCGTGGCAGGCGGCAAGCCGGCCGAAGAGCCCTGGGTGCGGCTCAGCCAGGTGTTCACCGCCTATTATTTTGCACACTTCCTCATCATCATCCCGCTCGTCAGCCGGTTTGAAAAGACCAAGCCGCTGCCGCGTTCGATTTCGGAAGCCGTGTTGGCCAAATATGGCAACAGCGCCCCCGGCGTTGCAGCCCAGCCGGCGGAGTAAGCATAATGTCACTCGTTCGTCTCGGCGCCCTTGGCGTTGGTTCTTTCTTCTGCGTTGCCGTGCTCTGGGGCGCCGTGCAGCCCCGCGATGCGGTCGTTCCCGATCCGGTCAAGGCGCTGTACAAGCACCCGCATGCAATCGAATGGGTCCATAATGGTGCCGGCAACCTTGGCATCACCGGCACCTTCGATCGTAAGCAGTTGCAGCGCGGCTTCCAAGTTTACAAGGAAGTCTGCTCGGCTTGCCATTCGATCAACCGCGTTGCTTTCCGCGATCTCGCCGATCTGGGCTTCACCGCCCCTGAGATCAAGGCTATCGCTGCCAGCTATGAAGTGCCGTCGATCGATGACAAGACCGGCGAGCCGGCAACCCGCAAGGGCACGCCGGCTGACAAGTTCCCGCTCGTCTACCCGAACGAGATCGCCGCTCGTGCGGCGCAGAACGGCGCGCTGCCGCCGGATCTGTCGCTGATCGTCAAGGCGCGCGAAGGTGGCACCAACTATATCCACTCGCTGATCAACGGCTATGCCGATGCGCCGGCAAGCTGGACGGTGCCGGACGGGCTGTATTACAATCCTTATTTCAAGTCGCTTAACATTGCGATGCCGCCGCCGCTGGCAGCCGATGACCAGATCACGTACGTCGATGGCACCAAGTCTACGCGGGAACAATATGCGAAGGATATCGCGGTGTTCCTGACCTGGACTGCCGAACCCAAGCTGGAAGCCCGCAAGGAAACCGGCCTGGCTGCGGTGATCTTTCTGCTGATCATGACCGGCCTTGGCTATCTCAGCTACAAGAAGGTCTGGGCCGATGTGAAGCGCAAGTCTGCCTGACAAGGCGGGTGCGCCACGATGAAATGGACGGCCGTTCCGACAAGGAGCGGCCGTTCTTTTTTATGGAAACGCCATGAATGATGATCTGAAGCTGTTGATCCGCACGATTGCGGACTATCCAAAGCCGGGCATCCAGTTTCGCGATATCACCACGCTGCTGCTCGATGGCCCGGGCTTTGGCGCTGCTATCGACCGCATGGCAGCGGCGGTGCGCGAACCGCCGGCGCTTGTCGCGGGCATCGAAGCCCGCGGTTTCATCTTCGGTGCGGCGCTGGCCCAGCGGCTCGGCTGCGGCTTGGTGCTGCTCCGCAAGCAGAACAAGCTGCCCGGCCGGGTGGCGGGGATCAACTATGCGCTCGAATATGGCGAGGACCGGATCGAAATGCACAGCGACGCCGTGGCACCGGGGGCGCGGGTGTTGCTGGTTGATGATCTGATCGCCACTGGCGGCACGGCGCTTGCCGGTGTGGAACTGCTGCGTGGTGCCGGGGCGCATGTCGTGGGCGCGAGCTTCGTGATCGATCTGCCTGGCCTTGGGGGTGCCGCGCGACTGCGGGCAAGCGGGGTGGCTGTCGACACGCTCGTGGAATTCGAAGGCGAATAGCGACCGGGTCGGTGCGCCGGGATAACCGGGCTGCGGCGCGCTACCGGGCTTTTGGCGGCTTGGCTCCGGCGTCGTTCATGGCAGCATCGACATCGGCTACAGCCTTGGCCGTAAGCTCGCCTTCCCTGGCGGTGGTGCGTGCATCGGGGTCGGCCGTGCAGGCGGCAAGGACAAGCAGCAAAAGGATGGGCAAACTGCGCATGGAAGGTGCATAGCGCAGCCTTGCCCGGCGCGAAAGCCGCGCGCATGATGCCGCCGGGGAGACTGTGATGGGCATCTATAGTGAACGCATCTTTCCTTGGTTGCTCGACAAGGCGCTCGGGCATCCGCGCATCGAAGCGCGGCGCGCGGCGCTGGTCGGGCAGGCGGCGGGGGATGTGCTCGAAATCGGCTTTGGTAGCGGCGCCACCTTGCGCTTTTACGATCCCGCCAAGGTGACGCGGCTGACGGTGGTCGAGCCATCGGAGGGCATGAACCGGCGGGCGGCGTCCCGGCTGGCGGCGAGCCCGGTGCCGCTCAGGTCAGTGCCGGGTGCTGGCGAACGGTTGCCCTTTGACGATGCCTGTTTCGACACTGTTGTGACCTGCCTGACGCTGTGCAGCGTCAGCGATGTGCGGAAGGTTCTATCTGAAATCCGCCGTGTGCTGCGGCCCGGCGGGCAGTTCCTGTTTCTTGAACATGTATTGAGCGAGGACGCCGGAATGCGGCGCTGGCAGGGGCGGCTCAACCCGGTGCAAAAGGTCGTGGGAGTCGGCTGCAACCTCGATCGCGACAGCGCGGCGATGGTGCGTGCCGCCGGCTTTAGCCTGCGGCCGGTTGCGCAGGAGATCGAACCCGCCTTTGGCGCTGTCGCGCGGTTGACACCGCTTATTGCGGGCGCGGCGGTGCGGCCGGGATAGCCAGTGGCGGCACGACAGGTGCCGGATCGGCAGGTTGAGCGTCGGCAGGTTGCGCGTCGGCCGGCAGGCCCTCGCTACCATCGTCCTCGGGCTCATAGGGCGGGTTGCCGTCCCAGATCTGGTCGCGCCGACGCTGCAAATAGGCGGATTTGACCAGCGTATATTCATCAAGGCTGCCGGCAAGCATGGCATCGGCGCCCTGCTCGCCGACCCGGTCGCGCAGATTGACGATGCGCAGTGAAATCTGCCCGGCGCGCCAGAAAATACTGGGGTTGGCGGCGGCATTGCGGACGATGTCGGAAGGGTGGGCGATAAAATCGAAGCCCAGCCCGAAACTGTCGCGCAGCGTCGATGGCCCGAACATCGGCAGCATCACATAGGGGCCCGATTCGATGCCCCAGGCCGCAAAGGTCTGGCCCCAGTCTTCGGGTTCTTCCGGCCGACCGAGCTCGGTAGCGTGGTCGGCAAGCCCGCCGACGCCGATCGTAGCGTTGATCATGAAGCGGTCGACCGAGCGAAAAGCCTGTTTGATCTTGCCCTGCAGCACGGCATTAAGGAAGTTCAGCGGCTCATTATAAGTGTTGTAGACGTTGGTGATGCCGTGGCGCGCGGCGATTGGTACGGCGCTGCGATAAACGATGGCTGCAGGCTTTAGCGCGTAATTGTCGAGTTTCTTGTTGAAGGCATAGATTTTGCGGTTGGATTTTTCCCAACGGTCGGCTTCGGCGACAGCCATGCCGCCAGCGCGCGGCGTGGTGCAACCGGCGAGCGACAACAGCAAGAAGGCGAGTGGAGCCAGGTGGCGGCCGGGCCTTGCATCCGGATCGAAAACACGCATGGTAAAGCTTCCTTCGGCAATTCGCGTCGCATAACGGCGTGGCCCCGGCAAGCTGCAATAGCAAATGATCGGCCGAGCGTAATGGGTGCCGCACAACGCTTGACACATATAAAGATATCTTTATGTCATGTCGGCAATGGATGCGTTGCTGACCATTTTTCGCGGCCTTGCCGAC
>CAJAHV010000301.1 GCA_903939555.1 uncultured Alphaproteobacteria bacterium
CAACCGTCCATACCAGCCCCATGCCGGCGACGATGCCGTTCTTGCCATCAGCCAGATTGACCGCGTTGAGCAGCCCGAGAAGGCACAACAGCGTGAAGGCCGGCCCGATCGCACCCAGCAGCCATAAGGCTGGCTGCCCGGAGAAGCGCACAAATCCGAGGCTGAAATCTGGCACATCATTGATCACCAGCCCCAGCACGGCCATCGCCGCGCCCAGCCGCAGGATCGGCGACAGGTGAAAGCGATCATCGATGGCGCCGATCGTGAACATCACCGTCACCGCGCCGGCCAGCCAGGCGAGGTGCAGCGTTGGCGGCGGCAACGCGGCGCGCACGATCAATGCCGCTGCCACTGATACGATCGCCACTGCCAGTCCGCCGACCAGCGGCGTCACCTTGGCATGGCGTTTGCGGCCCCCGTCGGTATCGGGATAATCAAGGAGGCCAAATAGGCTTGCTATGCGCTCGGCATTGGCACCGACCAGCAGTGCAACGACGAAAGCAAGCGTAGCAGTAACTGCGCAGAGCGCAACAATGGGCACAGTCAACCGTCCTTTTTTCGTCGCCCACTCCCCTCCCGAAGTGACGACTGCAATCGCTTTTTTCCTAGCCGGGAAAGCATTTCCAACGCAAGTATGACAGCAATCTGGAAGGAAGTTCGCCGATGTTGGTACTGGTCACCGGTGTTGCTGGCTTCATCGGCGCGCATGTCGCCCGGGCGCTGCTGGCGCGCGGCGATCGAGTCATCGGCATCGACAATCTCAACACCTATTACCCGGTGGTTCTCAAGCAGGCGCGGTTGGAACAGTTGATCGGCACAGCGCCGAAATTTCGATTCGCCCCTGCCGATTTCGCCGACAGGGCAGCGCTGGCGGCGGCGCTGACGGGTGAAAGCATCGACGCCATCGTGCATCTCGGCGCCCAGGCCGGGGTACGCCATTCGATCGAGCACCCTCGCGATTATGTTCATTCCAATCTGGTCGGTCAGCTCGAAATCCTCGAACTCGCCCGCCATGCCGGGGTCGGCCACCTTGTCTACGCCTCGTCATCTTCGGTTTATGGCGACACCGCCACGCTGCCGCTCGATGCCGAAGCGCGCGCCGACCGGCCGGTAAGTTTTTATGCCGCCACCAAGCGATCGAACGAGATCATGGCCGAAAGCTATGCCCATCTCTACCGCGTGCCGATGACAGGCCTGCGCTTCTTCACCGTCTATGGACCATGGGGGCGGCCCGACATGGCGCCGTGGCGCTTTGCCGAACGGGTGCTGCGCGGCGAGCCGCTGCCGATCTACAATCATGGCCGGATGCAGCGTGATTTCACCTTCATCGACGATATCGTCGCCGGCGTGCTGGCGGCGCTCGACCGGCCGCCGGCCGATGATGGCGCCGCCAAGCCGGGGGGTTCGCGCGCGCCGCATGCCGTCTACAACCTCGGCAATGACCAGCCCGAAGCGCTGATCGATTTCGTTGCGCTGATCGGCAAGGCCTGCGGCGTCGATCCTGTGCTCGAGCTGTTGCCGATGCAGCCCGGCGATGTAACCGCGACCTGGGCCGACATCGGCCCGGCGCGGCGCGACCTTGGCTATGATCCGGTGACGCCGCTGGCAATCGGCATTCCGCGCTTCATCGATTGGTATCGCGCCTACACCGGACAGTGATTTGACGACCCGCCCGTGTTTCTACATGACAGGGTCATGAGCAAATCGTTGCGCCTATCGGAAAAATGGTTCAACCGCGGTCTCTGGCTGATCGCCCTCGTCTTTGCCTTTTTCCTGATCGGCCTCGGCAATGTGATCGTCGGCGACCTGCCGCAGGTCGATGGCGAGATCGTTCGCGAAGATTTCATCGACAAGCCGGCCGTCACTCCGCTGCGCGCCGAGCGCGACGCCACCAATGCCCGCGAAGCCACAGCGCGGGCCGCCTTCGAACAGGCGGAACTCAAGTCACAAGCCACGGCCGAGGCCTATCGCAGCGGCCGCGAAACCTTCGATAATTGGGTTGCCACGCGCACCGCCACGGCGGCGTCAGGCCAGGATGCCGAACTGGTTGCCCGCACCGGCAGGCTCGACGGGTTGAAGGCGGATGAAGACACGGCACGCCGCGCGGTCGAGGCGCAGCGGCAGATCATGCTCGACGCGCAACAGGCACGCGATCGTGCCGAAGCGGCAATCGCCCCGATCGAGGCGCGCGGCCAGACCGCCTATGAAGCCGCGCTGCGCCAGTCCGAGCTGCGGGTCTTTCTGTATCGCCTCGCACTCACACTGCCGCTGCTGGTCATTGCCGGCTGGTTGTTTGTACGGCAGCGCCAGAGCCAGTGGTGGCCCTTTGTCTGGGGCTTCATCCTGTTTGCCATTTTCGCCTTTTTTGTCGAACTGGTGCCCTATCTGCCGAGCTATGGCGGCTATGTCCGCTTTATCACCGGTATCATCGTCACCGGGCTGGTCGGCCGCTATGCTATTGTCGCGCTCAACCGCTACCTCGCCGAACAGCGGCTGGCGGAGGCACAACCCGATCAGGTGCGGCGCGATGTGCTCAGCTATGACGCGGCACTGACCAGACTGGACAAGGGCGTCTGCCCGGGCTGCGAACGGCCGGTGCCATTGAAGGACACGGCCGTCGATTTCTGCCCGCATTGCGGCATCGGCCTGCACGACCATTGCCAAACGTGCAACGCGCGCAAAAATGCCTTTGCCCCCTTCTGCCATGCCTGTGGCTCAGCGGCGAAAACCGGGCGAAGTTGACACAGCTGGCGACCCGTCACAGGCAGGGCGGCGACGGCAGGCACATCGAAAGCAGCCGTTCTCGCGGTTGGGACCGGTAGCAGCGTGCCGGCATCAGCCGATGACCCCCGCCATCGCCAGCACCCGTCGCGCCTCGACGACATGGATGATCTCGACCATCCGGCCTTTGTAGGTCGTCACCCCGGCGCCGCTGGCGAGCCCGGCATCATAGGCCGCGATCAGTGCTTCGGCTTCGGCGATTTCGGCAGCGCTGGGCGAAAACACCCGATTGCACGGATCGACCTGGGACGGGTGGATCAAGGTCTTGCCGTCGAAACCCAGCATCAGCGCCTGCCGGGCTTCGGCGGCGAAACCGTCTTCGTCGCCGATGGCGGTGAACACCCCATCGAAAACCAGCGCGCCCGCCGCGCGCGCCGCCAGCACGATCGCCGACAGCGCATACAGCAACGGCGTGCGCGCCGCATCGGGCCGGGCGCGCAGATCCTTGGCGAGATCGGCCATGCCGGCGACGAGCGCGGCAATACCCGACACTGCGGCAATATCCGCCGCCGCCAGCACGCCACGCGGCGTTTCGATCATCGCCCAGACCGGCAGGCCGGCAGCGGCGGCAACGGCGGCCTGTGCTTCGGCAACGCTTTCGACCTTGGGAACGACGATCGCATCGAACCCGGCGCCGGTGGCCGCGCCAAAATCCGCCATGGCATGCGCGGTTGTCATCCCGTTGACCCGCAACAATAGTTCGCGCCGTCCCCAGCCGCCGGCCTGTGCCGCCGCAACCGCTGCGGCGCGCGCGGCCGGCTTGGCATCGGGCTGCACCGCGTCTTCAAGATCAAGGATGACGCAATCGCTTGCCAGCGTGCGCGCCCGGGCAATCGCGCTGTCGCGATTGGCAGGCAGATAAAGGACGGAACGGCGCGGGCGGGGATTGGCGGACATACCGCCGGTTAAAGCGCGGGTGCGGCCATGGCGCAAGTCTGTCGTCCGCCGCCTGCGTTACAGCGGGCGGCCAGGAACCGAAACAGCTATGCCGCGTCCCAACCACCCAGCTTGGTGCGCATTTTCGTCAGCGCCGCCTTTTTAATCTGGCAGACCCGCGCCGCGCCGACGCCGATGACCTGGCCGATTTCCTCGAGATTCAGTTCCTCGACGAAATAGAGTTGCAGCACCATGGCCTCGCGCTCGGGCAGCGTGCCGACCGCGGCGGCAATCGCCTGCTGCATCGATTTCTGCTGCAACTGGGCAAGGGCATCGGGTGTATCGTCGGCAAACCAGTCGCTGTGATCCGAATAGACATCATCGATGGATTCGGTATGGGCGGCATGGGTTTGCGCCATGCCGGCGCGAAACGTCTCGACGCTGATTTCCAGCTTTTCGGCCATTTCGGCATCGCTGGCGGCACGGCCGAGGCTGTTTTCGAGGCTGGCCCGCACTTTCCCCCATTCGCGCCGCCGCCGCATAGCCGATCGCACCAGCGTCGCCCCCTTGCGCAACTGATCGATCATTGCGCCGCGAATGCGAACCGTTGCGTAAGTCGCGAACGCCGCATGGCCACGATCTTCGAAGGCCCTGGCCGATTCGATCAGGCTGACCATGCCGATCTGCACCAAATCCTCGATATCGATGGCCGATGACACCCGGGCATGGACGTG
>CAJAHV010000302.1 GCA_903939555.1 uncultured Alphaproteobacteria bacterium
ATGAAGGCGGGGATTTCGCCGGGTACGCGCGCCCGCATCGCGAAGATTTCGGGCATCAGCGGGTTAACGAACAACAGCCGGGCCAGCGTCGGGAACAGCTTGCCGGCGAGGCCAGGAAAGGGCAGCAGCGCGCCGCCAAGCCCGATAACGGCGCGCGGCGGCGCCAATTGGTGCTGCACCATCGTCATCGCGATGGCGGCGCCCGCCGAATGGCCGATGGTAAGCGTCGGCGGCAGGGCAAGGCTTTCGGTCAATGCCGCCAGCGCCGCCGCGACGGCTTTCGGTGTGGCGCGGCGGATGGGGCCGGTAAAGCCATGGCCCGGCAGATCGGGCGCCACGATGGTGAAATCACGGGCAAGCAGCGGCGCGAGGTCGCGCCAGCTATGGGTCGCAGCGCCGGTGCCATGCAGCAACAGCGCGACCGGGCCATTCCCCATCACCTGCACATGCCAGTCGATACCACCGGCGCTAACAAAGCGGCTGTGCTCGGCGAGCGGCCAGCCACGGCCTTCGACGCGCCAATCGGGGCGGCTCATGATGCGGCGTTCCCGAAAGCGTTTACGGCAGCGACGACGGCGCGGGCATCAAGGCGCGGCAGCGCGACATAGCGCGCGGCCATGGCGATGGCGATCTGGCCGCCTTCGGGGCGCGGCCGGGCGCTGCAATCGATGAAGACCGAGTTGATGCCGGTGGTAGCAAAGGCGCGGGCGCTGGCCAGCGCGGCTTCGTGCGGGGTCATGCCGGGGCCACCGCCGACATTGGCGCGGCCATCGGTGAGGATGACGACCAGCGGTGTGCGGCCACGGGCGCGCTCGGCCTCGCCGACACGGCGGGCGAGATCGATGCCGGCGGCCATCGGTGTGCCGCCACCGCCGGCCAGCGCTGCCAATTGCCGCTTGGCGCGCGCCAGCGAGCGGGTGGGGGGCAGGCTGATTTCGGCGATGTCGCCGCGAAAGGCGACCAGCGCCACTTCGGCGCGCTTCACATAGGCCTGGGCGAGCAGCAGCTCGACGGCGCCCTTGGCCTCGGCCAGCCGGGCAAAGGCGGCCGATCCCGAGGCATCGACGGCGAAGATGGTGGTCGCTTCGGCGCGGGCAACGAAGCGCCGGATGCGCAGATCGTCGTGGCGGATCGACAGCCGGCCATCGGCGCGCACCGGGCGCAGTTTTTGCCAGGGGGCCGCGGCCTTGATGGTTTCGATGAGTGCGAGGCGGGCGCCGCGCCCCGGCGCCCCGGCGCGGACCCCGGCCGGGCGGCCCGAGGTCAGGCTGCGCAGCTTGGCGCCGCTGCTGCCGCCACCCGGCGCGCGGGTCTGGATGCCATTGGCAAGCGCATCGAGCAGCCCGGGCGGCAGTGTGGTTTGCGCGGCATCGAGGACGAGATCGCTGGCATCGGGCAGGGTCTGTTCGGGTGCATCCGGCGAATCGGGGGCATCATCGGGGTTGTCGTCGCCGGGTGGCGGCGGTTCGTCGGGTGTGTCCGGGTTCTCTTCGGGCGGTGGCGGGGTGTCACCGGGGGGTAGGCGCGTGGCGCGCGGGCCGAATACCAGGGCAGCGGCAATCTCGACATCGGCGGCGGCGAGGCGGCGGCGGCCGGCGATGGCGGCATGGATGCGGGCGACGCGCTGGGCCTGGATGGGCGCGCGGATCGAGGCGATGCCGAGCGCGGCGGCGACGCTGGCCATGGCGGTGGCGGGATCGTCGATCTCGGCGCCGGCATCCCGGTCCACCGTGTCGGTTTCCGCCGGGAAATCATGGTCGCCGGCGACCAGCGCCGCCATCGGCAGGCGCACGTCGTTGAGATCGAGATGGATGGCGAGCCGGTCGCAAAGCCCGGCGGATACCCGGTCCTGGCTGTCGGCAGCGGGGTCCGCTTCGTCGAACAGCACCAGCAACGGCCCGCCTTCATCGACAGCAGCGGCAAGCCGGGCGGCAAGCGCCGGTGTCAGCCGTTCGGCCATCGGCACGACGAGGATGCCGTCGCCGATATCGGCAAGCAGCCCGGGGCGGGTGACCGGACGGCCGGCTGCAAGGGTGGCGGTGAGGTCGAGCCCGCCATCAAGGGCTTCGGCATCGGCACTGGCGGGCAGGCGGCGGGTGTGCGCGGCGCGGGCGAGCGCGGCGGCCCAGATATCGCGCACCGGCCCGGGGCGGGCGCGCAGCAGGATGCCGCCCAGCGCCGGCGTGCCTTCGGGCAGGCGTTCGGTGAGGATATCGAGCGCCGCGAGGGCCAGCGCCCAGCGGTTGGCGCTGTGGGGATCGGGGGTGGTTTTCGACGCCTCCGGGCCAGCGGCCAGGCGGGCGAGGCGATCGGTCATGTCCCGATCAGTTCGGCGACGGCGCGGGTGATGCGCACCGTCGATCCGGTATCGTCGAGCACGTTGCGGCGCAGGCGGTGGCGCAAAGCCAGCGCGGCGACGGCGCCGACATGGTGTGCGGTGACATGCTTCTTGCCGGCCAGCGCCGCGGTAGCGCGCGCGGCGCGCAGCAGGGTGAGTTCACCGCGCAGGCCATCGGCGCCAACGGCCTGGCACAGTGTACTGCCAAGCGCGAGCATGTCGTCCGAGACGCTGACATCGGGGAGTTTCTTGCGGGCCTTGGCGATGCCGGCGAGCGTTGCGGCCTCGGCCTCGGCATAGGTTTGCGCAAAGCCCTTGGGGTCGCGGTCGAAGCGGTCGCAGCGCTTGACGATCTCGATTCGGTCGGCAAGCTCGGTGGGGGTGCGGACATCGACCGACAGGCCAAAGCGATCGAGCAGCTGCGGGCGCAACTCGCCTTCTTCCGGGTTGCCGCTGCCGACAAGGATGAAGCGCGCCGCATGGCGGATCGACAGGCCCTCGCGCTCGACGAGATTCTGGCCCGAGACGGCGACATCGAGCAACAGGTCGACGAGATGGTCTTCGAGCAGGTTGATCTCGTCGATATACAGGAAGCCGCGGTTGGCCTTGGCGAGCAGCCCCGGTTCGAAGCGCTTTTCGCCGGTGGCCAGCGCGCGTTCGAGATCGAGCGCGCCGACGACGCGGTCTTCGGTGGCGCCGAGCGGCAGGTCGACGAACGGCACCGGGACTTCGGCGACTTGCTTGCCGGCGCGGGCGCGACAATCGTCGGGGCAGGGCGCAGTGTCAGCCGCGTCCTTGCCGAGCGGCGCGCAGCCATAGCGGCAGCCGGCGACGATCTTCATCGGCGGCAGCAGCGCGGCCAGCGCCCGCACCGCGGTCGATTTGCCGGTGCCGCGATCACCGAACACCATGACCCCGCCGAGCCGCGGTTCGACCGCAGCCATCAGCAGCGCCTGTTTCATTTCGGCCTGGCCGACGATCGCGGAGAAGGGAAAGGGAGGTGCCATGCCATCCATCTAGCACGACAGCGAAGGGCGGCAAGCCGGCTGGCGGTTGTGATTGTCCGATCCCGACCGGCAATCAGCCCCGGCAGGCCTTCACGGTGCGCGGGTCGACCGGCGCTGCCGGTTTGAACACCGCCAGATAGCCCGGCTCGAGATCGTCGAGCGAGACCAGCGCATAGCCGACAGCTTTGACCTCGCAGACCAGCAGCGCCTTGGGCATGCCGTGCAGCGCCGATGACCGGTCGAGATCGACGATGGCGACCCGGCCATCGGGCTTCAGGCTGGCGCGCAGCCGGTAGAGCAAGGCATAAGGCTCGGCGATTTCATGGTACATGTGAATGAGCAGCGCGACATCGATGCTGGCGCGCGGCAGCCGCGGATCGGACGGGCTGCCCTTGACGAACTGCACGTTGCTCAGTCTGGCTTTTGCCGTGCGGGCCTTCAGGTCATCGAGATAGCGCGACATGACATCCTGGGCGATGACCCGGCCTTGCGGCCCGACCACCGGCGCGATGCGCATGGTGTAATAGCCGCTGCCGGCACCGATATCGGCAACGGTTTGCCCGGGCCGGATATTGAGGATGCGGATGACATTGCCGGCCTCGCCGGCCTTGTCGCGGCTCGCTTCATCCGCCCAGACCGGACTGACGATGCGCGCGACATCGCGTTGCGGCGTCGGAAAGGCGCTGGCCGGGGCGGCGAGCAGCAGCAGCAACAGGGGCACGAACAGGCGCATCCCGCATCGATAGCGCGGCCGGGCGCCACTGGCCATGGCCAGTGGCATGCGCAGTGGTGACCCCGGCGATGTCCGGGGCGGCGTCCGGGGCGGCGTCTGGCGTTTTAGCGGCGGCGCTTGCCGCGGTGTTCGCGGCGCTGGTCGCCATCATCACCGCGTGTGTCGCTGCGGGCCGGATCTGTGGCGGCTGGCGCGCGACCGGCCGATTCGAGGTTGCGCAGGCGGTTCATCATTGCCCGGAAGCGCGTCATGCTGCTGCCCGAAAGTTTCGATCCGCCGATGAATTTCAACGACACCGGGTTGGTCGCGCGGCCGCGCAGCCAGACTTCATAATGCAGGTGCGGCCCGGTCGACATGCCGGTCGAGCCGACATAGCCGATGACCTGCCCCTGCGCGACGCTCTGCCCCGGCCGCACGGCGAAGCGCGACATATGGGCATAGCCGGTAGCCAGTTCCTTGCTGTGCTTGAGCTGGACATAATTGCCATGGCCGCCATGACGGCCGGCAAAGGCCACCTTGCCATTGGCGGCGGCAAGGATGGGGGCGCCCATCGGGGCGCCGAAATCGACGCCCTGGTGCATGCGTGAATAGGACAGCAGCGGGTGGAAGCGCATGCCGAAACCGCTGGTCAGGCGCGCCCCTTCGACCGGCGTGCCCATCAGGCCCTTGCGGGCGCTTTCGCCATTGGCGCGGTAGAATTGGCTGCTGCCGCCCTGGTCGAAACGGGCAAGCTCGACCGGCTCCTTGCCCGGGCGCTCGAGGCCGGCGAACAACAGGCGACCAAAACGGATTTCGCCGGTTTCGGCGCGGTCACGTTCGACAACGATGGCAAAACGGTCGCGTTTGCCGACGCCGCGCTGGAAATCGACGACATAGCCCATGGTCTTGACGAAATCACTGGCGAGGCCGGCCGTGATGCCGGCACCGCGCAGCGCCCGGTTGAGATTGCCACCTACGGTGCCTTCGACGCGCAGCGGCGTTGAATCGACCGCGATCGGGATGCGCTTCAGTCGCAGCCCGGCATCGCTCCGGCCGACGAGCAGGCGCAGATCAAAAGCGGCCCGAAAGCCCAATGATTCGAGCGGGCGTGGCATGGATTTGCTGTCGCGCCGGCCAAGCACAAGATCGATGGTGCTGCCGCGCGGCAGGGCATTCAGCCGCGCCGCCGGACGCACCAGTGCCACCACGGCGGCGATATCGTCGCGGCCCACTCCGGCGCGACGCAACAGGGTTTCGAAACTGCTGCGGCCATCGACGCGCGCCGTCAGTTCGAGCCGCGGGCGTTCGGGCGCTTCAGCGAGCCGTTCGACAAGGCGCGGCGACGGCATGGTAATACTGCCGGTGGCGGCGCCATAGGCCAGCGGCGCGATGCTTTGCGGTTTTACCGCTTCTTGCTGCGCCGGGGTTAATGTCGGGCGCAGCAGTTGCGAGAGCGGCGCCACCATCGTGCCCAGCGCGACCGCACTGGCACACAAGGCGGTACAGGCGGCGAGCCCCAGCCACCAGTTGCGGCTGCCGATATTGTCGCCCAGATCGGTCGAAATCTCGGTGCCAAGCCCCAGCCCCAGCAATTCCAGCGGATTACGGCCGGCGACGCGGCGGCGCCACTCGGCGGCTTTGGCGACGGCCTTGGCGGCGGCTTTAGCCGCGGCAGCGCGGCGGCGGGCGCCCGGCTGGCGTGGCGCGACAACGCCGGGCGCCAAACTCATGCCCGGTATGGCGGCCTGCACATTCGGCTCAAACAAGCTCTAACCCCCCCCCGGGCAGTCGACAGCGAAGAATAATTCGAGGTGATGATTGGGGGAATCGTCCCTTCTGTGTCAATCCTGCCACGCCTGGGCGCAGAATGGATGCGACGAACCGACTGTCTTTCAACGGTCACTTGAATCGTCCCGAATGCCGTGCGAATCTTTTGCCGGGCTGACACGTTGTAAAGGACGCGATGCGCCGGCGGGAATTCATGACAGGCTTTGGCGGTCCAGCGGGCTGCGTCGCTGTTGCGCCTCGCTTTCGTTGCCGCGCCTTGCCAAGGTCGGGATCGTGACCCGCGGCCCGTCTCTTGCTTCGCTTCGCCAGCCGTTGCGGCCGGCCGCCCCCGCCGGGACGGTCACCGCCGTGCTCGGCCCGACCAACACCGGCAAGACGCATCTCGCGGTCGAACGCTTGTGCGGCCATGCTAGCGGCATGATCGGCTTTCCGCTGCGGCTGCTGGCGCGCGAAGTCTATGACAAGGTCTGCGCTCTCAAGGGCGCCGCCAATGTCGCGCTGATCACCGGCGAGGAAAAGATCGTGCCGCCCGGCGCGCGCTGGTTCCTGTGTACCGTTGAAGCGATGCCTGTTGAGCGGGAAGTGAGCTTCGTTGCCATCGACGAAGGTCAGGTCGCCGCCGACCCCGAGCGTGGGCATGTGTTTACCGACCGACTGCTTCATGCCCGTGGCTATGCCGAAACCATGATCCTGGGGTCGGAGACGCTGCGCCCGCTGATCCGCAAGCTAATACCCGAGGCCGAGATCATCACCCGGCCGCGCTTTTCCACACTCAGCTATGCCGGTGCGAAGAAACTGTCGCGGCTGCCGCGCCGGTCGGCCATCGTCGCCTTCACCGCCGCGGAAGTTTATGCGCTGGCCGAAATGCTGCGCCGGCAAAAGGGCGGTGCGGCGGTGGTGATGGGCAGCCTGTCACCGCGCACCCGCAACGCCCAGGTCGCGATGTACCAGTCGGGCGAGGTCGATTATCTCGTGGCCACCGATGCCATCGGCATGGGGCTCAACATGGATATCGCCCATGTCGCCTTTGCCTCGCTGGGCAAGTTCGACGGGCGCCGCCAGCGCCGCCTGATGCTGTCTGAAATGGCGCAGATTGCCGGCCGCGCCGGGCGCTACCAGAAGGACGGCACCTTCGGCACGGTGCAGCTCGGCACTGCCGAGGCGGCAAGTTTCACCCCCGAGGAGATCGAGGGATTACAGGAGCATCGCTTCGAAGCGCTCGAACAATTGGTCTGGCGCAATACCGATCTCGATTTCGGCAGCCTGCCGCGCCTCATCGCCGCGCTCGATCAGCGGCCGTCGCGGCCGGAGTTGCAGCGCGGTGATGATGCCATCGACATGGCGGTGCTGAAGCGACTGGCCGGCGAACCCTGGGTAATGGAGCGCGCACCGGGGCCGCGCGGTGTCAGCCGGCTGTGGAACGCCTGCGGCCTGCCCGATTATCGCAAGACCGGCGCCGAACAACATGCCCGGCTGGTCGCGCGGGTGTTCCGCCATTTGTCCGAACCCGGCGGCAAATTGCCCGAAACCTGGATTGCCAGCGAACTGGCGCATCTCGACCGCATGTCGGGCGATGTCGAAACGCTCGCTGACCGCATCGCCGGGGCGCGGACCTGGACTTATATTGCGCATCGCCCCGACTGGCTCGCCGATGCGCCGCTGTGGGCGGAACGCACCCGCGCGGTGGAAGACCGCTTGTCGGACGCGCTGCACACCGCCTTGACCCAGCGCTTTGTCGACCGCCGCACCGCCGTCTTGCTGCGCGATCTCAAGGCGCGTGGCCAGGACCAGCGGGTGGAGATCGACCCGGATGGGGCGGTGGCGGTGGAAGGCGAAGTCATCGGCACGCTCGATGGTTTCCGCTTCACTGCCGATGCCAGCGCGCGGGCCGGTGAACAGCGGCTGTTGCTGGCAGCGGCCGAACGCCACCTTGTCCGCGAACTGGCGCGCCGCGCCGCGTTGCTGGCGGCGGCAGCGGATACCGAATTCCGGCTGGATTTCACCGGGCCGATGCCGCCGCGGCTGCTGTGGAATGGCGCGCGTGTCGCGTCGTTGCGCAAGGGCCGTGACGCGATGACCCCGCGTATCGAGCTTGATCGCGCGCTGGCCAGCCTGGCACCCGACGACCGCCGCCGCATTCAAGTGCGACTGGCGGCGTGGTTCGAAGCGTCACTGGCGCGTGAGCTTGGCCCGCTGGTTCGGCTCGGCGCGCTGCACGCGGCATTGTCGCCGGTGGCGCGCGGGCTGATCGTGCGGCTGGTCGAAACGCTTGGCGCCTTGCAGCGCAGCGATCTCGGCGATGTCGTCGCAGCCTTGCCGCGCGCCGATCGTGCCGCGCTGGTCGCCGCCGGCGTGCGGTTGGGGGTCGTGCATGTCTTTGTTGCGGGGCTGCTGCGTCCCGAGGCGACGCGCTGGCGGCTGGCGCTCTGGGCGGTCGCCAATGATATCGCGGCGCTCCCGGCCTTGCCGCCACCAGGACGCGTCAGCTTGCCGGTCGATGCAGCGGCGCCGCCGGGGTTCATCGAAGCGGCAGGTTTTTGGCGGATCGGCGACGAAGCGGTGCGCATCGACATGGTCGACCGACTGGCACGCGCCATCCATGGCCGCCGCGACGGCCGGGCGCCGTTCATTCCCGATCCCAATTGGGCGGCTTCGGCGGGGCTCAGCCGCGATGGCCTGGCCCGGTTGATGCGGGCGCTCGGCTATCGGCTGCAACTGGTCGACGGCGCGGCGCATTTTGCCTGGCGCGGCCATCGTCGGCCGGCCCCTCCCCCCGAATCGGCAGGCGAAGCCGGGGCGCCGGCCGCTTCGCCCTTCGCCATCCTGGCAGGTGTCTCGTTCGGTGCCGGCGGCGCGCGTGCGGACACGACACGGAAAGGCAGGTAGCATTTGGTTTACGGTGCGGGACTTCGGCTCGACAAATGGCTGTGGTTCGCCAGGCTGGCGAAATCGCGATCCGCGGCACAAACCTTGTGCGAAAGCCGGCGATTGCGCCTCGATGGCCGGGTCATCGACCGGGCATCGGCGCTGGTACGCGCTGGCTCGGTGGTCAGCTTCCTGCGCGGCGATGACGTCATCATCGTGCGCGTTGAAGGGCTGGCGGAGCGGCGCGGCCAGCATGAACAAGCCCGGCTGCTTTACACCGATCTGACCCGCAACCTTGCCGCCAGCGCGGTTGCGCCATTGACGAGCGCCACGGCGTCGTTCTAACGGCGATGTTGATGTTCCGGCGGGTGACCCCCGGCGGAGCGGCGTGCGGGCCTGGCCCGGCAGATTTCAACGATCGGGCAAGGCCCGAGGGGAGACACAATGGCCTACGTGGTGACCGAAGCCTGCATCAAGTGCAAGTATATGGACTGCGTCGAGGTGTGCCCCGTCGATTGTTTCTACGAGGGCGAGAACATGGTCGTCATCAACCCCAATGAATGCATCGATTGCGGGGTTTGTGAACCGGAATGCCCGGCCGAAGCCATTCTGCCCGATACCGAGGGCGGCCTGGAAAAGTGGATGGAACTCAACGCCACTTTCTCGGCTTCATGGCCCAACATCACCGTCAAGGGCGAAACCCCGGCCGATGCCGATTCGCACAAGGGCGAAGATGGCAAGTTCGACAAATATTTCTCGGAAAAGGCCGGAACCGGCTCCTGACCGCACTATCCTAGGCGCGTTTTTTGACCCGTGCCGTGCGATAAGTCACGCCACAGTAGAATTCCGTCTATTTTTCTGCTATGACAACATCGCGACAGCGTCAGAAAACGCGGTTGCGGTCGCTGGCTCTGCTGCCAACTGTCCCTGCCGGGGGGGGTGGTGAGCCTGATTGTCACGCTGGCAGGTCGCCCCGAGTGTCGAAAGTGCAGCGCCGCAGCCACATTGTCATGTGGACGCACGGCCCTTTCTTTCACCTTATGACAATGTTCCCGGGGCGGAGCGAAAGGAACAAGAAGCAGATGTCCAACACGAAACCGCTCGGCTTTGAAGTCGGCGATTATGTCGTATATCCCAAACATGGTGTCGGCAGGGTCGTCGAGCTGCAACGCTCCGAAATCGCCGGCACACTGCTCGAACTGTTCGTGCTGCGCTTTGAAAAAGAACGCATGACGCTGCGCGTGCCGACCAACAAGGCCGAAGCCGTGGGCATGCGCAAGCTGTCGAGCCAGGCCACGCTGACCGAGGCGCTGACGACGTTGAAGGGCAAGCCGCGGATCAAGCGCACCATGTGGTCGCGCCGCGCCCAGGAATATGAAGCCAAGATCAACTCGGGCGATCTCGTGTCGATCGCCGAAGTGGTGCGCGATCTGCACCGCGCCGAGGACCAGCCCGAACAGAGCTATTCCGAACGCCAGATCTACGAAGCCGCCATTGGCCGGCTGGCGCGCGAACTCGCCGCGATGGAAAACATCGACGAACCGGCGGCACAGTTGAAGATCGAACAGGTTCTCAAGGCTGCCTGAACGTAACCGGCGGGGGCAGGCGGCAGCGGGAATGAGGCAGCGTGCGGCGCCGGTGTG
This sequence comes from uncultured Alphaproteobacteria bacterium, assembly GCA_903939555.1. GTDB lineage: Bacteria > Pseudomonadota > Alphaproteobacteria > Sphingomonadales > Sphingomonadaceae > Sandarakinorhabdus. The sequence goes on from CAJAHV010000302.1 coordinate 10,354, forward strand.
CAAATACACCGTCTACACGCTGCTCATCATCAACGTCTGGCTGCTCGTCCGCGCCGCCGGTGCCGAGGCATCGGTTCCCTACAAGGCCGTCGACCAGATCGGCTGGCTATTGATTCTTGGCGTGTTCGAATGGGAAACGCGCAACCCGGCGAACGGCGACGGCCGCCGCTTGCACGGTTGGCCGATGGGTGTCGAACTTCTTGGCTATGGCTTTGCGTTGTTCGCGCTCGGCAACTATTGGCTGGCGCGCGAATGGCTCGATGTCGGCAATTCGCTGGTCTGGCTCGGCATTTCGGCGATGCTGTGGCTCGATATCCTGCACCCCGTCGACGCCATGTCGTCGGCGCACCGGCGCCGCAACGCCGCCAAGCTGGTCCTTTATGGTGCCACCTTCGTTTTTGCGGTGTTGTGGGGAATCAGGGACGCGCTCCTCGATTTTTACGATGCCGCGCTGTGGATACTGTGCTTTTTCGCCATCGAGATGAACCTGTTGCGGTTTGTCGTGCCGGCACGCTAGGCGCAATCGCCGCCGGCGTGAGGATTTACCGATGGTCTCGACCCGTCTGACATTCGCCGTGCCTGCCGGCTTGGCCGCGGTTGTCCCGGCGTTCGGGGCGAGTTCATCGGGATCAGGCAATGTGTCCGTTACCGGCGGTGCGCGCTCTACCTCACGCACATCTGACAGCGGCGATGGGCGCTGTTACCAGGCGCGCACCACCGCGTCATAATTCGGGCGCGGACGTTCCTCGAGCGGCTTGGCCGGGGTGCCGATGAAGACATAGCCGGCAACGCGCTCGCCGGGTTCGCCGATCAGTGTGGTGATCGCCGGCGCATAGGCCGCCCAGCCGGTCAGCCAGTTGGCGACAAAGCCATGCGCATGGGCGGCAACGCACAACAAACCGCATGCCGCGCCGACCGACAGCAATTGTTCCCATTCGGGGATATGGCTCGCAGGC
>CAJAHV010000303.1 GCA_903939555.1 uncultured Alphaproteobacteria bacterium
GATGAGCATGACGCGCTATGGCCTGAAGATGGTCGCCAACAAGCGCGACCATGCCGCCAACCGCCACTGGTCGATGGTGGCGTTGCAGGTGGCGGTGCTCGCCGCCGCGCTGAAATGCGCCTTTGAAGGCGTGATGCTGTCGCAACCGCTGATGATCGGCGTGTCGGTCATCGGCTTCGGCACGACGCTGACCTATCTGTGGTACATGTTCCGCCGCAACCCCGCCCGGCAGGACTATATCCCCGAACATCTCAAGGCGATGGTGGCGACGGGTATTGCCGCCTACACCGCCTTTCTGTCGGTCGGGCTGGTCGAGATGTTCCCGGCGCACGCCTTCAACCCGGCGATCTGGGCGCTGCCGACGCTGGCCGGCATGGCGATCATCATCTGGTTCCTGCGCGGGCTGAAGGCCGGGGCCAGCCGGCCCGGGCAGCCGGCGGAATAAAGGCTTCAGCCGGCCGGCGGAACAGCGATTTCAGCCATCACGCGGTCGAGCGCAGTGAACAGGTCGGCAACCTTGGTCAACCGCGGGCGTTCGGTGGCGATGATCGCGGCAAAGGCCTCGTGCTTCAGCGTGGCAAGCAAGGCCTCGGGCAGCCGCCGGTCGTCGGGCAGGGTCGAGGCGACAATGTCGATCAGCCGCTCGGCGCCGTGCAGCCGGCCCCAGAGATAATCATGCTCGCGATAGGCGCGGCTGAAAAACGCCCCAAAGGCGTTGAACTGGGCGCCCTTCAGATGGTCGCCGCCGGCGCCGCGCAGCGAAAGCGCGTCATCGGGCGACAGGCGATCAACCTTGATCTCGTCGAATTCGTCGATCCCGTCGCCATGCAGCAGCGGCAGCATCGCGATGTCGAAGAACGGAAAACCGAGATAGGCGGTCAGCAGGTTGCGTCGCAATGCCCGGGTCGGCAGGCGCGCGAACAACTCGACCAGCGTCGCATCGCTGGTCGCATCAAGGCTGCGCAAATCGAGCGCATCGGCGAGGACGGCCAGCGTCACATCGGCGGCAGACAGGACATGCGACGCTGCGGCGCGCACCGCCGGGCCATAAAATGCCGCCTGCCGCCGGTCGAGATGCGGCGCGACGATGGCATAAAGCCCGGCCTTCATGGCTTCGAGGCCCTGCCGCTCGACATCGCCGGGCGTCGCAGCGGCGAGCGCATTGACCCGGCGGATCAGAAAGCGCAGCCGCCGGGTGCGAAATTCAAGATCAAAGCTGCGCAGGAAGCCGACATAAAGCGAGGCGGCCCCGCCGCGCGCCAAGGCCTGCGCCGGGCGATCAAGGCCATGGGCGCGGACATGCTGCCACAACGCGGCGCGCACGGCGGCAATCGGTGCGCCGCCGATGGCGCTGAGCCGGTCGGCCAGCGCCTCGACGATGCGGGCGATCTTCAACTGGCCATAAGCGGCATAGGCAAAGCCCGATTCGCGCGCCGCCACGCTTTGCATCCGCGATCGCCAGTCCGCCAGCCGGGCCGGCGTGGGTTTCAACATCAGCACGCGCATGCCGATGGCCGCATCGATGGCGGCATCGACTTCGGGCATCATGCCATCGATGACATAACGCAGCCGCCGCACATCGGCCGAAAGCGTTTCGATGGCAGCGAGACTGTCGTTGATCGGCTGCTGGCGCGGAATATCGGCAAGGCTGCGCAGCACGGTGGCAAAAAAGCCCGGCAGCTTCATCGGATCGGCCGTCGCCGGGCCGTGCATGCCGGGCTTGGGATCGACATAGACGAAGCGACGATCGACCTCGCGGTGCGATGGGCGGCGAGACAGGGCCTCGATGGCCGGGCCGAACGGCCGGCTGTTGAGCACGGCGCCGTCGATCAGCGTGGCGGTTTCAGGCCGGGGGTTGCCGGGGAAAAGCCGGGCCAGAAAGGCGCCGCGCCCCGGCCAGCCTGCGCCGCGGCTGGCCACCACCGCGTCCATTTCCCCCACCCGCGCCGGCGGAAACGCCCCCGGAAAAGAGGCGGTGGCGCGCGCCGCAAAGGCCAGTTCGGCGGTATCGCCAAGGTGCCGCCGGCCATCGGCGCGCGGCCCCGGATCGCTGAAACCGATGATCAGCCGGTGCTCGTTTTCGGTCACATCAGGCGGCGAATGCAGGTGCAGCGTTTCGGCAGCGCCATGATAATCGGTGACGGTGACGAACAGATCGAGCGGTTGCAGCGGCGGCAGCAACGGCGGCGTGCGCGTGCCGGCAGCCATCGCAGCCAGCGCATCATACAGCGTCGCCGAAAAAATCGCCCCCGAAAACGGCGGCCGGAACCAGCGCGAGCGCATCAGCCGCGACAATTTGCGCGCCACTTCGGCCCGCGCTTCGGGCTCGTCGAGATCGGTCATGACCAGACCCCGCCGGCGCGCCCACCAGACCAGCGGCGTCGCCCAGAGCTTGGAAAAACGCGCCGCAGCCCCCGCCGGCTCGAGCAGCCGGTCGCTGTCGGCGCCATCGAGCCACAGGTCGCACAACGGCTCCATGTCCGAGCCTTGCGAGATCGCCTGCGCCAACAAAATGCCGTTGATGCCGCCCGCCGAGGCCCCGGCGATGATATCGGTCATCACCCGCAGATCGACATGCGCGGCGATCGCCTCGAGCAGCTTGCCATAGACGATTTCGCTGTCCTGCGCCGCCGGCAGCGGTTGCGGCGCCCGCTGCCGCTGCCGCATCGAAGCGCGCGCCAGCTTCCACACTTCCTTGGTGGTGCCGTGCATATAAACCGCAAGGCTGACCCCGCCGAAGCAGATGAGCGCCAGCCGCAGTTCCTTCTCGCGCATCAACGGCTCCCTTCTGCTGGCTCACCCACGCCGTGGCAATCTGCACCCCGAGCGGCCCGGCGTCGACTCCGGGTGTCGACCCATATGCCGGTAATCGTTCGGCGGATGGTTAGAGAGCCTCCGGCGGCGGCGTTCAGAGCCTCCGGCGGCTGGGGCCGCAGGCCCCAGACCCCATTTTATCGGTTTGATGCCTGGCAACACCCGTTGATATTATTGCCAATAACGAAATGGGGTCTGGGGCCTGCGGCCCCAGCCGCCGGAGGCCCTTATGCGACCGCCGGAGGCCCTCATGCGACCGCCGGAAGCACTTTTACCAACCGGGCGCTCCCCCGCTCAGGCGAACCAGCGCCGCAGCACCCCGTCATAAATGTCCGCCAGCGCATCGATATCGGCGACGGCGACGCTTTCGTCGGTCTTGTGCATCGACGCGCCGACCAGCCCGAATTCGACCACCGGGCACAGGCGCCGGATGAAACGCGCGTCCGACGTGCCGCCGCTGGTCGACAGGTCGGGTGCCGTTCCGGTCACCTCGGTCGCTGCGGCGGCGACGAGGCCGGACAGGTCGCCCGGCTCGGTGAGGAAGGCTTCCCCCGAAATCTTCACCTCGACATCGGCCGATGGCGCCTGACTGGCAACGGTGGCGCGGATCCAGTCGGCGAGGTCCGCCCCCCGGTGATGATCGTTGAAGCGGATGTTGAGCCGGGCCATCGCCTGGGCCGGGATGACATTGGTCGCCGGGTTGCCGACGCTGATATCGGTGATTTCAAGGTTCGACGCATCGAACCAGTCGCTGCCGTCATCGAGCAGCCGGGCCTTGAGCGCGGCCAGGATGGCCACCAGCCGCGTCACCGGGTTGTCGGCCCGGTGCGGGTAGGCGACATGGCCCTGCGCGCCCCGGATGGTCAGCCAGGCGTTGAGCGAGCCGCGCCGGCCGATCTTGATGGTGTCGCCCAGCCGCTGCGCCGATGTCGGTTCGCCGACGAGGCAGGCATCAGGCACCAGCCCCTGCCCTTCCAGCCAGTCGAGCATCGGCGCCGTGCCGAAGGTCGCCGGGCCTTCTTCGTCGCCGGTGATGATCAACGACAGCCGCCCCGGCGTGCCGCGCCCGACATGGCCGGCCGCCGCCGCGACAAAAGCCGCGATGGCACCTTTCATGTCGGCCGCGCCGCGCCCGACCAGCCGGCCATCGGCGAGGGTGGCCGCAAAGGGATCGACGCTCCACGCTGCGACATCACCCGTCGGCACGACATCGGTATGGCCGGCAAAGGCGAAATGCCGGCCGCTGCCGATGGTGGCGAACAGATTGTCGATCGGGCCATCGGGCGCGGCGCCGAAGCGCAGGCGGTGGATGGTGAAGCCCAGCGCCGCCAGCGCATCGGCCAGCACGTCCTGCGCCCCGGCATCGTGCGGGGTGACGCTGGCGCAGCGGATCAGGCGCTGCGCCAGGGCAATCGCATCACTGGTCATGACCCGCTCTTCATGCGTCGGCGATACGCGCCAGATAGTCGCCGATGCGCTTGGCATTGACGCCGAGATCGCCCTTGCCGACGCGCGATTTCGACCGGACATCGATGCGCGTCCCGGCACCCTGCGGCGTCAGGCGGATGACAACATCATCCTTGAAGCCCCACCACGGCACGGTGTCGGTGGCTTCGATGCGGCCGGCGGCGGGGTCCTTGGCGACGATGACCCAGCCCTGCTGCATGGCGGCGCTGGTGGCGAGTTCGAAAGCGGCAGCGGGAGAACGCGCGATGACCAGCGGCTTGAGCTTGGGATAGGCCTTTTGCTGTTGCGCGGCGATGGCCGGGTCATAGCTGACCGGGTTGCTGTCCGGGCCGCGCACGGCGGCGGTGATCGCGACGAATTGCGGCGGATTGGCGGTATCGGTGGTGATATCGTGGATGGGCGGCTTGTCGCCGGCATTGATGACGATGCCGACCGGCACGGCCAGCCCGGCGATGCCGGCAGCGGCGGCCACCACCGTCAACAGCCCGCCGCGGCGGCGCAGCACGGCAATCAGGCTGATGATGCCGCCGATGCCGGCAAAAGCCGCCCCCAGCGCGAACATCGCCAGCCCGGCCTGCCAGCCGAGCAGGCCATATTTGATCAGCGGCCCGGCGAGCAGCACAAGCACCGCCGCAGCGATGGCGGCGCGGGCGATGCGCCGGGTCCAGGGGCTGGCGGGTTTGATGGCCATGGTCATTTGCCTTTCGCAGGTTGGCGGGCGACCTTGCTGGCCGCTGGTGCGAAGGTCGCACCGAAATAATCCCCGGCATACCAGCGCGGGCGTTCGGCCGCATCGGATATTTCCCGCGCGATCAGATAATTCACCCGGGCATATTTCGCACCGGCGGCCCAGTTGATCGACAGCTTCATGTCATCGCTGGGCTGGTGGTAATCGGTGGCGAGATAATGTTCCCACGCCTGCTTGCCGCCATTGGCAAAGCCGGTGGCGAGCAGCAGCGCCGGCACGCCGCGCTTGACGAAGGTATAATGGTCCGAACGCACGAAAATGGTTTCGGCCGGCATCGGATCGGGCGACACC
>CAJAHV010000304.1 GCA_903939555.1 uncultured Alphaproteobacteria bacterium
CAAGTTGGAAGCGGGTGCCGAAACGATGATGGCGCTGCCGGTCGCAGCGTTCTGACGTAATTCCCTGGGAGAATGACCATGGTCGAAGCCTATATCTATGATGCCGTCCGCACGCCGCGTGGCAAGGGCCGCAAGGACGGCAAGCTGCACGAGATCACCCCGATCCAGCTTGGCACCCAGGTGCTGCAGGCGGTGCGCGACCGCACCGGCATCGATACGGCGGATGTCGATGATGTGATCTTCGGCTGTGTTGCGCCGGTGGGCGAACAGGGCAGCGATATCGCCCGCGTTGCCGTGCTCAATGCCGATTATGCGCAGACCACCGCTGGCGTACAGGTCAACCGTTTCTGTGCCTCGGGGCTGGAAGCCGTCAACATGGCATCGGCCAAGGTGATGACCGGCGAAGCGATGTTCGCCATCGGCGGCGGCGTCGAAAGCATGAGCCGCGTACCGATGGGGGCCGATGGCGGCGCCTGGGCGATGGACCCGGCGGTCGCCTACAAGACCTATTTCGCGCCGCAGGGTATCGGTGCCGATCTGATCGCCACCAAATATGGTTTCTCGCGCAGCGATGTCGATGCCTATGCCATGGAAAGCCAGAAGCGCGCCGCGCGCGCCTGGGCCGAAGGGCGCTTCAAGAACAGCGTGATCGGCGTCCGCGATGTCATTGGTGAAATCGTCCTCGATCATGACGAGCACATGCGTCCGCAGACCGACATGCAGTCGCTCGGCAGCCTCGCGCCGGCCTTTGCCGCGATGGGCGAATCCATGCCGGGCTTCGATGCCATTGCGCTGATGCGCTACCCCGAAGTCGAAAAAATCGATCACGTCCACCATGGCGGCAACTCGTCGGGCATCGTCGATGGCGCCTCGGCCGTGCTGATCGGCAACAAGGCGATGGGCGAGAAATACGGGCTCAAGCCGCGCGCCCGCATCCGCGCCATGGCGAGCATCGGGTCGGAACCGATGATCATGCTGACCGGGCCGGAATTCGTTGCTGCAAAGGTGCTGCAGCGCGCCGGCATGACCAAGGACGATATCGACCTGTTCGAACTGAACGAGGCGTTCGCGTCGGTGGTGCTGCGCTACATGCAGGCGCTGAACATTTCGCACGACCGCATCAACGTCAACGGCGGCGCCATCGCCATGGGGCACCCGCTCGGTGCTACCGGCGGCATGATCCTGGGCACCGTGCTCGACGAGCTCGAGCGCACCGGCAAGGGCACCGCACTGATCAACCTGTGCGTCGGCGCCGGCATGGGCACCGGCACGATCATCGAGCGCATCTGAGGCCTTGCGTCGGCGGGCTGGCGACCTTTCGTGTTCGCCGCCGCAGGGCTTTTTGCTTTTAGTCTACACGATGTTCGCCAGCGGCATGTTCATGCACGGCGACTGAGTTGAGGAAAACTTCATGACCGACCTCGCAATCCGTTCAGAACTCGATGCCGATGGCATCCTGCTGCTCACCCTCGACGTTCCCGGCCAGTCGATGAACGTCATCACCCCCGAAGTGCAGCGCGATCTCGCCGCTGCCATCGCGCGGTTGAAGACCGATGACGCCGTCAAGGGCGCCGTGCTGACCAGCGGCAAGGCCAGCGGCTTCATGGCCGGCGCCGATCTGAAGGGCATGGGCGCGCTGTTCGGCCAGAATGCGCCGGCCACCAATGACGGCAAATCGAAAATCGCCCGGCTGTTCGATGGCGTCTATGCGCTTAACAAGCTTTTGCGTGACCTTGAAACCTGCGGCAAGCCGGTGGCCGCTGCGGTCAACGGTCTGGCGCTGGGCGGTGGCCTCGAATTCGTGCTGGCCTGCCATTATCGCGTCGTGGCCGATAATCCCAAGATCACGCTGGGACTGCCCGAAGTGATGGTCGGACTGTTTCCCGGTGCTGGCGGCACGCAGCGGCTGCCGCGCCTGATGGGTATCCAGCCGGCGCTGATGTACCTGTTGCAGGGCAAGAACATGAGCCCGCAGGAAGCCTTGGGTTTCGGTGTCGTGCAGGCTGTCGTGCCGGCTGACCAGATCGTTGCCACCGCCAAGGCGTGGGTGAAGGCCAATCCGACCAAGGGCGTGCAGCCCTGGGACGAAAAGAGCTTCAAATTCCCCGGTGGTCCGGCGACCGGCCTCAACCCCGGCTTTGCGCAGATTTTCGTTGGCGGCACGGCGATGACCCATGTCAACGCCGGCGACAACATGAACGCCCCCAAGGCGATCCTGTCCGCTGTCTATGAAGGCACGCAGGTACCGATGGACACGGCGCTGCGCATCGAAAGCAAATATTTCGCCAAGATCGCTGCGGATCCGCAGTCGGGCAACATGATCCGCAGCCTGTTCGTCTCGAAGCAGGCCGCTGAAAAGGGCGCGCGCCGACCCAAGGGCGTGGCACCGATGCTGACCAAGAAGATCGCCATGCTCGGTGCCGGCCTGATGGGGGCAGGGGTTGCCATGGTGACGGCGCAGGCCGGCATCGAGGTCGTGCTGCTCGACCGCGATCTGGCGGCGGCCGAAAAGGGCAAGCAATATACCGCCGACCGGCTCGCCAAGCGCCGCATGGACCCGGCCAAGGCGCAGGTGATCCTCGATCGCATCCACCCGACGGCGGATTATGCCGATCTGGCGGGTTGCGACCTGATCATCGAAGCGGTGTTCGAAACGCGCGACATCAAGGCGGCGGTGACCAAGGCGACCGAAGCCGTGGTCGGCCCCGATGTCATTTTCGGCTCGAATACCTCGACCCTGCCGATCACCGGTTTGGCCGAAGCGTGGAGCAAGGCGGAAAACTTCATCGGCATCCATTTCTTCTCGCCGGTTGAAAAGATGCCGCTGGTCGAAATCATCGTCGGCAAAAAGACCGGCCAGGCCGCCATTGCCAAGGCGCTCGATTATGTCGCCGCGATCCGCAAGACGCCGATCGTCGTCAACGATTCCCGTGGCTTCTACACCTCGCGCTGCTTTGGCACTTATGTGCAGGAAGGGCTGGCGCTGCTCGGCGAAGGCACGGTGCCGGCGTTGATCGAAAATGTCGGCAAACAGATGGGCATGCCCGTCGGGCCGCTGGCGGTGAATGACGAAGTCGGGCTCGATCTGTCGTACAAGGTCGGCCAGCAGACCAAGGCCGATCTCGGCGCGGCCTACAAGCCCGGCCCGGCCGATGCTGTCATTGAAAAGATGCACGAACTTGGCCGCCAGGGCCGCAAGAATGCCAAGGGTTTCTATCTCTATCCCGAAGCCGGCAAGAAATATCTGTGGCCGGAACTTTCGGCAACGGTGGCGGGCGGCCTCGCCGCCGAACAGCCGACGCCGGCAGCGGTGAAGGAGCGGCTGCTCTATCGCCAGCTTGTCGAATGTGCGCGCTGCTTTGCCGAAGGCGTGCTCGAAACGCCGGAAGACGGCGATCTGGGCGCGATCTTCGGCTGGGGCTTTGCGCCCTTCACCGGCGGGCCGTTCAGCCATATGGACACAGTCGGGCTGGCCGCAGTCGTCGCCACGCTCGATCGGCTGGCGCAGGCGCATGGCGAACGCTTCACGCCGCCGCAACTGCTGCGCGACATGGCAGCAGCGGGCGAGACTTTCTACGGCCGCGCCGCAGCCAAAAAGGCGGCGTGACGTCTGTGCCTCTCCCCGCAGGGGGAGAGGGCCGTTACCCCTGATCCTGCTGCGGCAGGTCGATCGTTACCCGCAACCCCGGCCGGTTGGCGTGCAAGGTGAGCGCACCGCCGTGCAGCCGTGCGATGGCGGCGGCCAGTGCCAGCCCCAACCCGGCACCGCGCGCCGACCGCGCCGCATCGAGCCGGCCGAAGCGGCGCAGCGCACCGTCGCGATCGGCCGGCGCGATGCCGGGGCCGTGATCGGCCACGGTCAGGCGCGCGCCAGCAGTGGTTGCTTCGGCGGCGACCTCGATCACCCCGCCGGCCGCGCCATAACGCAGGGCATTGTCGATAAGGTTCGAAAGCGCCCGGCCGAGCAATTCACGGTGCGCCGTGATCGGCACGGCGTCGGCGGCGATGGCGGTCAACCGGACGCCATTGTCGTCTGCCAGCGGCTCGTACATGTCCACCATGTCGCGCGCCAAAGCGGCCAGGTCCATCGCGACAAAGCGGTCACGGCCGATGCCGGCCTCGGCACGGCTGATCTCGAGGCTGTTCTCAAGCATGGCGAGCAGGGCATCGGCTTCGGTGCCGATGGCGGCAATATCGGTGCCGCTCGAGTCGCCGTCGCGCTGCACCCGGTCAATGCGCGCCTTCAACCGGGTAAGCGGCGAGCGCAGATCATGCGCCAGCCCGTCGGTGACCGAGCGCAGTTCATCGACCAGCGTTTCGATGCGGGCCAGCATGGCATTCAGCGCGGTGCCGAGCCGGTCGAAGGCGTCGCCGGCGCCGTTCGCCTGCACCTCGACCCGCCGCGCCAGATCTCCCGCCGAAACAGCGACCGCCACATTGGCGATGTTTTCAATGCGCCGGGCGATGGCACTGGTGACAAGGAAGCTGATGCCGGTGGCCAGCAGCAGCGCCAGCCCGACGGCGGCGAACAGGCTGGTGGTCAGCGTCGCGGTCAATCTTTCTTCCTCGGCAAGGCTGCGGCCGACGAGCAGGCGATAGCCATTGGCAAGCGTGAAGCTGGTGACGGCAAAGGGTTCTGCCGCGTCATGGCCGTTGCGCAGCAGCCCGATCCGCTGGAATTCGGTCTGGCGGGGCAGGCCAGCGGGCCAGGCGGTTAAGTTGCCGGCCACGCCGTGATGGCCGGCATCTTCCAACCGCACCGCCAGCGGGCCGGGAATGAGCAGTTCGGCGATGATGACATCCCGAGCGGCAGCCGGTCCATTGCGATTGAAGGTGGCAACGATCGCTTCGCGTTCGGCGGTGATGAGGGTGCGGGCATCGGCATCAAGCTGACCTTGTGTCACGCGCGCGATGAAGCCGAGGATGATGGCGCTGGTGCCGACCATCGCCACAAAGACCAGCAGCGTGATGCGTGCTGTCGTCGAACGCGGCCAGCGCGGGCGGTGGCCGCGCGCCGGCGGGGTCGGCATCGCAGCGGAACGGGATGCCAGTGGCAAGATCAGTCCTTGCCGAGCCGATAGCCTGCGCCGCGCACCGTGTGCAGCAGGGGCTTGGCACCGCCTTCGTCGAGTTTCTTGCGCAGCCGGCTGACATGCACATCGATGACATTGGTGCCCGGATCGAAATGATAGTCCCAGACATCTTCGAGCAGCATGGTGCGGGTGACGACCTGATCGCGGTGGCTGAGCAGGAATTCGAGCAGGCGAAACTCGCGGGGTTGCAAATCGATACGGCGACCGGCGCGCGTGACGCGGCGCGTCAGCAGGTCGACATCAAGGTCTTCATAGAGCAGCCGGGTGACCGGCACATCACCCTGCGCGGCGGGGGCTGTGCGGCGGCGGACCGCCTCGATGCGGGCAAGCAGTTCGGCAACGGCAAAGGGCTTGCCGAGATAATCATCCGAGCCGCTGTGCAGCCCCTTGACGCGTTCATCGAGGCTGGCCAGCGCCGACAGCATGATGACCGGTGTGGTGATGCCATCGGCCCGCAATGCCGACAGGATCGACAGCCCGTCCATGCCGGGCAACATGCGATCGAGCACGATGGCATCATAGCCGCCGTCACTGGCGCGGGCCAGCCCGTCGCGGCCATCGCTGGCGATATCGACGGCAAAGCCGGCCTCGCCCAGACCCTTGGCGATATAGTCGGCCGTGGTGGGATCGTCTTCGACACAAAGGATACGAGTCATGCCGTACGCTACCGCCGAATTCGGGCGGCGTCACCTGTTGACGATGTAATATCGGGCAGGGGGCCGCCGGGGCTGGTTGCCGCCGGGTCGCAAGGCCGGGCAACGCCTGACCCTAGTTGTCGTCCCCCATGCGCAGCGCCGCGATAAAGGCTTCCTGCGGGATGTCGACATTGCCGTACTGCCGCATGCGCTTCTTGCCCTCCTTCTGCTTGTCGAGCAGCTTGCGCTTGCGGCTGGCGTCGCCGCCATAGCATTTGGCGGTCACGTCCTTGCGCATCGCGGCGATGGTTTCGCGGGCAATTACCTTGCCGCCAATCGCCGCCTGAATGGGGATCTTGAACAGGTGACGGGGGATGAGGTCCTTCATGCGTTCGCACATGTGGCGGCCACGGGCCTCGGCGGCGGCGCGGTGGACGATCATCGACAGCGCATCGACCGGCTCGGCATTGACCATGATCGACATCTTGACGAGATCGCCTTCCTGATGACCGATCTGGTGGTAATCGAAGCTGGCGTAACCCCGCGAGATCGATTTCAGCCGGTCATAGAAATCGAAGACGACTTCGTTGAGCGGCAGGTCATAAACGACCTGAGCACGGCCGCCGACATAGGTCAGGTTCTTCTGGATGCCGCGGCGGTCCTGGCAGAGCTTGAGGATGCTGCCGAGATATTCGTCGGGGGTGAAGATCATCGCTTCGATCCACGGCTCCTCGATCAGCTCGATCGTTGACGGGTCGGGCATGTCGGACGGATTGTGAAGTTCGAGCGTGCGGCCATCGCGCAGCAGCATCTTGTAGACGACCGACGGCGCCGTGGTGATCAGGTCGAGATCATATTCGCGGGTCAGGCGTTCCTGGATGATTTCCAGATGCAGCAGCCCAAGGAAGCCGCAGCGGAAGCCAAAGCCCAGCGCTGCGCTGCTTTCGGTTTCGAAGCTGAAGCTGGCATCGTTCAGGCGCAGGCGGCCAAGGCTGTCACGCAGCTTTTCAAAGTCTGCCGCGTCGACCGGGAACAGCCCGCAGAACACCACCGGCTGCACGGTCTTGAAGCCGGGCAGCGCTTCGGCGGTCGGGCGCTTGGCATCGGTGATGGTGTCGCCGACGTTGGTTTGCGCGACTTCCTTGATCTGGGCGGTGATGAAGCCGATCTCGCCGGGGCCGAGCGCATCCAGTTGCTCGATCTTGGGGCGGAAACAGCCGACACGATCGACAAGGTGGGTGGTGCCGGCCGCCATCATGGCGATCTGCTGGCCCTTTTTGAGCACGCCGTCGATGACACGCACAAGGATAACGACGCCGAGATACGGGTCGTACCAGCTATCGACCAGCATCGCCTTCAATGGCGCGCTGGCATCACCTTTGGGCGGCGGTATCTGGGTCACGATGGCTTCGAGCACATCGGCGATGCCGATCCCCGATTTGGCGCTGGCCAGCACGGCGTGCTCGGTATCCAGCCCGATGACGTCCTCGATCTGCTTTTTCACCCGCTCGGGTTCGGCGGCGGGCAGGTCGATCTTGTTGATGACCGGCACGATGACATGGTCATGCTCGATCGACTGATAGACGTTGGCCAGCGTCTGCGCTTCCACGCCTTGCGCTGCATCGACAACGAGCAGCGCGCCTTCGCAGGCGGCCAGCGAGCGCGACACTTCATAAGCGAAATCGACATGCCCCGGCGTGTCCATCAGGTTCAGCACATAGGTCTTGCCATCCTTGGCCGGATAATCAAGGCGCACTGTCTGCGCCTTGATGGTGATGCCGCGTTCCTTCTCGATATCCATGTTATCGAGCACCTGTTCCGACATCTCGCGCGCCGTCAGCCCGCCGGTGGTCTGGATCAACCGGTCGGCAAGGGTGGATTTCCCGTGATCGATGTGCGCGATGATCGAGAAGTTGCGGATGAGGGAGATATCGGCGGTCATATGCGCCTGCATGTAGCAGAGGGGGCGGGAAGGGCAATGCGGCGATATGGGCGGGGTGGCATGAACCGCCTTGCCCTGAAGCCGATCTGCCCTGTCATCGCTGGTGCCGGAAGTGCCGGACAGGGGGGCTGTGGCAACGTACGCTCCCTGCCAAAGCCCAGCTTGCTTGACCGGGGCAGGGGTCCACCCGTATCGCAGAGGACAGCATTTTCGGAGGCCAGCGTGACGCTAAACATCGCCATCATCGGTGCCGGCCCGGCCGGTTATTACACGGCTGAGGCGGCGCTCAAGCAGTGGGGCGGCACGGCGCGGATCGATATCATCGACCGGTTGCCGACGCCCTATGGCCTGATCCGCGCCGGGGTGGCGCCTGATCACCAGTCGATCAAGGCGGTGACGCGGCGGTACGAGGCAACCAACCTTGGCGCCGGGGTGCGCTTTGTCGGCAACGTCATGGTCGGGCGCGATGTGTCGATGGCGGAACTGCTCGATCTTTATGATGCCGTCGTGCTTTCGGTTGGGGCGCCGCATGACAAGCCCATCGGTATTCCGGGGGATGATCTGCCAGGGGTCATCGGCTCGGCGGCCTTTGTCGGCTGGTACAATGGCCATCCGGATTTCGCCGATCTGCAGGTGCCCTTGTCGCATCATGGCGCCGCGATCATCGGCAATGGCAATGTCGCCATCGACTGCGCCCGCATTCTCGCCAAGACAGTGCCCGAGCTTGAAACATCCGATATCGCTCAGCATGCCGTCGATGCGCTGCGGCAATCGGCGATCCGCGATATCCATATCGTCGGCCGGCGCGGGCCGCATCAGGCGAGCTTCACCACCAAGGAAGCCGGCGAACTCGGCCATCTCGAACGCGCGCATCCGGTGGTGCGGCCGGACGATCTGCCGCCGCTGGAAGCCGATGCGGCGCTGGAGCCCGGCCACCGCAAAATGGTCACGCATTTGCGCGGTTTTGCCGGGCTGGAGCGCGGCGAGAAACCCGTCACCATCAATTTCGAATTCTTCCGCCGACCGGTGGCGGTGGAGGGGAATGGCAAGGCCGAACGGCTGATCGTTGAAACGACGCGGCTGGAGGACGGAAAAGCCGTCGGCACCGGCGAGCTGCACGCCATCCCGTGCGGGCTGATCATCGCCTGCATCGGCTATCGCACCAGCACGATCGAGGGCGTGCCCTATGCGCAGGAACTCGGGCGCTTCCCGTGCGACGACAGCGGCCGCATTTTCCCGGGGCTTTACACCAGCG
>CAJAHV010000305.1 GCA_903939555.1 uncultured Alphaproteobacteria bacterium
GGTATTTGGGCGCGCGGCGCGATGAAAACATCGATTGTCGTTAGCCATGAAAAATATAATGCGGCACACTGGCTGGAAAGTGTCGGGGCATCGAACGGCTTCTACAAGACATCGCGGCATATTGATTTTGCGCTTGCGCGCTCGGAGCAGATCTCGGCGCGCTATGTTGCGGCCCACAAAAAACATTTCAGCTATTATTTTCCGCAAACTATAGCCCTGCTTATGCTCTATGCATTCGCTAGTGCTGGTTTACTAGCGCTTGGTGGCTGGCTGGTCATCCGTGAACAACTTTCGATCGGCCAGCTTGTCGCCGCTGAATTGATCCTTTCGGGAGCGTTCTACGGGGTGTCGCAACTCGCCTCCTACATCGATGATCTGTATGATCTCGTAGCAGCGATCGATGAACTCGCGCTGCTTTATGCTATTCCGCAAGAACCGATGCCGCAATCGAGCACTCCTGTGTTGCGCTTGAGCAATTCGGCGCTGGCCTTGTCGAACGTCCAGTTCGATCATGTGTCAGGCCCGGTTCAGTATGACCTCGAGATTCCCGCGGGTGCACGGCTGGTGGCGCAGGGTTCACCGGGAATGGAGAGCAGCTTTTCGATGTTGCTCAAGCGTCACCTGCGGCCGACCAAGGGTATCATTATCATTGGCGGGGTCGACATCGTCGCGCTCGACACGTTGGAGCTTCGCAGCGATGTTCAGGTACTCAATCGCCCGGCTGTAGTTGAGTCGACTATCTCGGAGTATCTGCGTCTCGCCAATCCTGATGCTGATCCACCGGCTATGATCAAGGCGCTGCAGCTTGTCGGGTTGGAGGATCGCATCGCGATGCTGCCCGATGGCTTGCAGACGATGCTGTCTTCGACCGGCTATCCCTTGTCTTTGGGTAAGACCATGCAGTTGCGTCTTGCAGCTGCTATTCTCGCCGAACCGCGCATTCTTGTGCTTTCGCCGCTCTACGACATGGTGAGCCAGCAGCGATTGCAGGCTGCGCTCGACAGCTTCGCCGCCAAACGAACGACGATCATCTACTTCAGCAACAGGCCCGAGGACGTGACGCTCGATGGCTATCTCTGGATTGGCCGCACCCGACAGATGATAGTGCGTGACCGCGCTGATTTCGAAGCGCTGCGCAATGGCCATAAGCCGGAGGCCAATAATGCGCTCTGATGATCTGCGGCACTTCCCTACTCTTGCCAAGCTCAAACCGCCGCGTGTGCTGTGGACGTTGGGCGTGCTCACCATCATTTCGATCATCAGCATTATCGTGTTTTCCGTGGTGGTTCCGTGGGTACAGACCGCGCCGGGCACCGGCACGGTCATAGCGCTCGACCCGCGTGACCGGCAGCAAAAGATAACCGCGATGGTCAGCGGCCGCATTGATAGCTGGTTCGTAACGGATGGCAGCGCGGTCAAGGTGGGCGACCCGATCGCACGCATTCTCGACATTGACCCGCTATTGCTTGACAGGCTTGATTCCCAGCAGCGTCAGTTGCGCGCCGAGATCGAAGCGGCGCGCGATGCCATGGCCACGGCAAGGCGCGATGTCGAACGGACTGGCATACTTTATCGTGAAGGCCTTGCATCGCGGCGGGACTGGGAACTAGCCCAGATCAAGGTCGCCGATTATCGCGCAAAGATAGCCAAGGCCGAAGCCGATCTCAATGCCGTGCTAGTCAACCGCCAACGCCAGTCCGTGCAGGTCGTTACCGCACCGCGTGCTGGCCGCATTATGCGCGTCGAAGCAATAGATTCAGCGACGCTGGTCAAACAGGGAGATGTGTTGGCGAGCTTTGTGCCAGCTGAAACTAGCCGGGTCGTCGAGCTTTATGTTGATGGACGCGATATTCCGTTGATTCATATCGGCCGCCGGGTGCGCCTTGAATTCGAAGGCTGGCCGGCTATCCAGTTCAGCGGCTGGCCATCGGTAGCACGCGGGCTTTTTGACGGAAATGTTTCTGCAATCGATGCCGCTGCATCTCCAAATGGTTTGTTCCGGGTGCTGGTATCGCCGGCACCTGACCGTGCACCCTGGCCAACTGAGCCAGCCGTGCGGCTGGGAGCAAAGGTGCGCGGCTGGGTGTTGATGGACACGGTCAAGGTGTGGTTCGAGCTGTGGCGCCTTCTCAACGACTTCCCGTTGCAGTTTACGCGGCCTGGTAGCGCGACAGCGGGCTATCCAAGCGCCGGACCCGCCCCGGTTGAACAGGCTGCTGATGCGAAATAGCCTCGGCCTTGCGGTCGCGGCGCTGCTGGGGCTGGTAAATGCGGCCTCCGCCGCGCCTCCGGGGCGCGACAGAGCCGCCGCGATTCCGGCTGACGCCCCGGTGTCCATCCGGGCTGCGCCTCTGTCACTTGCCGAAGTGCTGGTGTCGTCTCGGTTTCATGCGCCGCAGGTGCTGGAAGCACTGGCGCGATTGCGGGGAGCCGAAGGCCGTTTGCTCAGTGCTCAGGCGGCTTTCGATACCGTGTTCAGCGCATCGGCAGAAACCCGTTTGTCCGGCTTTTACGATGGCCGCGACGTTGAAGCCAAGGTTACCAAACCGCTTGGTAGTCTTGGCGGTTATGCCTATGGCGGCTACCGTGTGTCGGGTGGCAAGTTCCCGGTCTATGAGGATGAGCGCTACACTAACCAGCTCGGCGAGATAAGGGCCGGGGCAGTACTGGCGTTGCTGCGCGACCGGCTGATCGATGATCGGCGCTTTGGCCAGGTACAGGCCGAAGCCGATGTGGCGGTCGCCGATGCCGACCGAATGATGGTATCAATCGGCGTACAGACCCGTGCGATCCAGACTTATAATAACTGGCTGGTCGCTGGGCTGAGGCTGGGCATTTATCGAGACCTGCTCACGCTGGCGCAGAATCGACAGGCAGCATTCCGACGCCAGGTCGCTGAAGGTGCGCGGCCTGCCATCCTGCTGACTGAAAATGAACAGAATATCCTGCGGCGGCAGTCTTTGGTCGTGCAATCCGAACAATCGCTGGCGATGGCGGCAACGGCATTGTCGCTCTATTTTCGCGACGCTGACGGTCGACCTGTTATACCGGATGCATCGCGGTTGCCGGACACTTTGCCGCCACCGTTGCCGCATCCAGCCCGTCTCGAGGATCTGGCTCTGGCTCGACCCGACCTGCGGACGATCGATATCCGAATGAAACAGGCGAGAGCGCGGGTTGCGCTTGACCGTAACGCCTTCTTGCCGAAACTCGATCTCAAGGTCGAAGCGTCGCGGGACCTGGGTGGCGTCGGAGTTGGAAGTGCGTCACGCAGCGGCACTGAGAGCAAGGTCGGGCTGACCTTTACCCTGCCTTTGCAGCAGAGTGCAGCGCGCGGTCGTATCGCCCAGACCACTGCCGAGATCGATGCATTCAGGCAGCGCCGGCGTTTTCTTGAAGACCAGATTGTTGCCGATATCGGTGCGATCGACATTGCGGTGTCCAACAGCGCTCGGTTGACGCTGCTGGCACGCGACGAGGCCGAGCGGGCCAGAACCATGGCCGCGGCCGAACGGCGCCGCTTCACGCTTGGTGCCAGCGATTTCTTTCTGGTCAACGTGCGCGAGGAGGCTGCAGCCGACGCGGAAGTACGCCGTCTTGATGCCGCTTTCCGCCAGATCGTTGCCCATGCCGACCTAGCGGCCGCAACTGCCGATCTCGACAGTTTA
>CAJAHV010000306.1 GCA_903939555.1 uncultured Alphaproteobacteria bacterium
CGCCGCCGTGTCCGCCCCGCGCGCGTGCGCTGGCCCCGGCACCTGCGTCGGGTTCGCCGACAGCCGGTAGGTGATGCCGACCTGGTTGATCGCGCCGAGTTCGGGATCGACAAGCGTTGTCACGCAGTCGTCAGCGATGAGCAACGGGTCGGTCAGCGATTCCTCGATCGAGCGGCACTCCTGCATGGTCATTTCAGCGATGCGCGCCGCCTCGACCCATTCCGCCGCATCGAACTTCTTCAAGGCGTCGGCGAGGATCGGCTGGTAATGCGCCATGACCAGCAACTCCTCCGGCCCGATGCCGAAGCGGTCGGGGTCGTTCTGCACGGTCAAGTCGGGCGAAGCATCGAGCGTATCGCCCGCCGATGCCTGCAGGATGAAGCGCGGATTGGGCACCCAATTGTGCACCCAGCGGCCGTCCTTGCACTGGAAATGCCCCTTGGGGCTGTTCGACGCGAGGATCCAGGTGTTGAAGCCCGGCGCATCGGGATCATCCATGCGCTGCCATACCCCCGACCCGCAGGCCATCGCGCCTTGCAGCAACGAGGTCTGGACATGCTGGCCGCTCCCGCTGCGGCTGCGCGCGAACAACGCGGCGGCGATGCCGGTGCTCGCCGAAAAAAACGCGCCCAGCGACGGCCAGGGCGAAGCGACGAACAATGGCCCCTCGCGGTTGGCGCCCTGCACCCAGTCAGGGTCGATCTCGGCGGCTTCGACGAAGGGATTTTCGCGCCCCGTCATGTGCCAGACCGCGCCTTCCGGCCAGCCGCGCTGTTCGAACTGCAACCCCGACCGCGCCGCGACCAGCGCGTCATAGCCCGGCCGCCCGGCATCGGGGCCATCGGCGCCATAGCCGGTGATCGAGCACATGATCAGACGCGGGTTGATCCGCGCCAGACTGGCAAAATCGATGCCCAGCTTCGCCGTCACCCCGGGGCTGAAGCTTTCGACCAGCACATCGGCATCGGCGACCAGCCGCAGGAACAGCGCATGATCGCCCGCGTCCTTCAAAT
This sequence comes from uncultured Alphaproteobacteria bacterium, assembly GCA_903939555.1. Taxonomy (GTDB): domain Bacteria; phylum Pseudomonadota; class Alphaproteobacteria; order Sphingomonadales; family Sphingomonadaceae; genus Sandarakinorhabdus. The sequence goes on from CAJAHV010000306.1 coordinate 1,014, forward strand.
CGAGCACGGCGTTGCGCTTGCCGCGATGCCAGACCTTGTAACCCAGCAGGCCGGGGAACGGGTCGCCCTCGGGTCGTTCGATGCGCGTCACGGCGGCGCCATGATCGGCGAGCAGCATGCCCGTCATCGGCCCGGCAATCCCCCAACTGAGATCGAGCACCTTCAATCCGTGCAGCACACCCGTCATTGCCATCCCCATTCCCAAGCTGGCGAGACTAACAGGCCGCAAGCCATGCGCAATGATTTGCCGTGCAAAAATTACGCACAAGCGGCCGTGACGTCACAAGAGTCGGTCATTTGCGTATGAATCACCGGCTTTGGGTCACCCAACCTGCTTGTCGGGCGCGGACAAAACCGATAGGTCTGCGCCACAAACGGGCGCAGCGCCCATCGCCAGCGGGCGCAACGCCCATTGCGGGGAACAGGATGATCACCCTCACCGTCACCGACCGCGCCGGGACCAGCAGCACGCTGGCACCGGTTGCCGACAAGACGCTGATGGAAGCACTGCGCAGCGCCGGGCATGATGTCGCCGGCACCTGCGGCGGCGCCTGTTCGTGCGGCACCTGCCATGTCTATGTCGCGGCCGCCGATCTTGCCCGGCTGGCCCCGGCGGGGGCTGACGAGCGCGACATGCTCGAGGCGCTGGCCGATGTCGTGCCGGTCACCGCCGGATCGCGGCTCGCCTGCCAATTGCCGGTGGATGCAACGCTCGCCGGCATCAGCATCGAAATCGCCCCGCAGCCTTGATGCGCCGCGACGCCGCTTGCTTGCCGGCGCCGCCTTCGACCTCTCCCTGAAAGGACCCTTTGATGAAATTGCTGTTTGAAGGCCAGACCGCCTTTGTCACCGGTGCCGGCGGCGGCATCGGTCGCGCCACCGCACTGGCCTTTGCCGAGGAAGGCGCGCGCGTCATGGTCAC
>CAJAHV010000307.1 GCA_903939555.1 uncultured Alphaproteobacteria bacterium
CGGAACCACCCCGAAGCCGGCTTTTTGGCCAGCCGCGCCTCGGGAATCGCCGTCCGCAGCTTGCCGGCAAAGCCGCGCAGGCACACTTCGCTTGTCCCCAACGGCCCCTGCGCATAGCTGTCCGATGTCATCCCGGCCTGTACCCGCGCCACCAGCGCGGTGTCTTCGGCATTGACCAGCCGGTTGATCCGCCAGTTGAGATAGCGCGTGGCCCGCATCTCGCGCCGGTCATCGGGCAGCGCATAGCTGATCTCGCGGATGATGGTTTCGGTCGCCGATACCGGCAGGAACTGCATGAAATCGATCTGGTCGGGATAGATGTCGAACGCCACATTGGGCCACAGCTTGAAATACAGCCAGCGTTGCTGCGCGGCTTCATCCAGATGCGCGACGGGCGGCCTGAGCCGGCGATAGCCGCGCTCGCTCCAGGACACCCCTGTTGCGCCGCTGCCCGGCGCCAGATCGCCCCACATCTTGTCGCAATGCGCGCCCGCTTCGATGCCATAGCTGGTGCCGAACAAGCGCTTCAGCCCCGGGTGCGCCACCGGAATATGCAGGCCATCGGAATAATTATCAGCGATATTCTTCCAGTTGACCGCGCGCGGCCGCAGCGTCACCCGCCCCAGCGCCCGCATTTCGGCAAAGCGATAGGGGCGGATTTCATCCTCATAGGGCGCCATCATCGCCGCCACCGATGGCCCGCCGGGCGCCAGCCGCACGAAGATGAAGCCCTGCCAGACCTCGATTTCCACCCCGGCCAGGCCGTGATCGGCCAACTGCAAGCCCGGGTATTCGCGCCGCCCGGGCACCCCGGTCAGCGCGCCATCCAGCCCATAAGTCCAGGCGTGATAGGGGCAGACCAGCTTTTTCGCGCAACCGCTGCTGCCATCGACCAGCCGCGAGCCGCGATGCCGGCAGACATTGGTGAAGGCGCGGCACTCGCCATCATCGCCGCGCACCACGATGATGCTTTCGCCCAGATAGTCGAGTGCGTGCCAATCCCCCGGCGCTGCCACGTCGCTGGCATGGCAAACGACCTGCCAGGCCTGGCGCAACACCCGCGCCTTTTCGGCTTCGAAGAATTCCGGGTCATGATAAACCCAGCCCGGCAGGCTCAACCCCGCATCGGGGTCGCTGCCGGCGGCGGCATGCAGCGCGCTCATTTGGCCAATTCGGTGATCAGCGTGCGCCAGTGCACCAGCGCCGGGGCAATGGCAGCGACCGGAATCCGCTCGTCGAGGCCGTGGATAAAGACATCCTCGCTGCGCATGAACAGCCCCGACACGCCATAAGAGGGGATGCCGAGCGCGCGATAATAAACGCTGTCGCTGGCACCGGCGTCCATCCCCGGCACTGGCCTGATGCCCGGATGCGCCGCCGCAACGGCCTTGCCCACCGCCGCAACGACATCGGGCCGCAGCGGCGACGCCGGGGTCGACACCCATTCTTGCCCGGTTTTCACCGCGACTGCCGGATCGGCGACGACGCGTTCGAGTTCAGCGCGCACACTTTCGACACTGGTGCCCGGGAAAATCCGGCAATTGACCGTCAACACCGCCTTTTGCGGCAGCGCATTGGGGGCGTGGCCGCCGCTGACCTGGGTCGGCACGCAGGTCGTGCCGATCTGGCCGATCAGCGCGGGCTCGGCGCGCAAAGTCGCAATTGCCACGGCGTCGGCCGGGCTGGCGACAAAGGCCAGCAGTGCCGCGCCGACCTTGCCGCTCGTCTTGCGCCCAGTATCGGCGAGCGATTCCCGGGTGATCTCGTTGATCTGCGGGGTGAAGCGGTAAGCGTCGATCTTCACCGTCGCCGCCGCCAATTGGCCCAGCGCATTGGGCATTGTCGGCCGGCTGCTGTGGCCACCGGGGTTGGTAACGGTCAGCTGGTAATCGGCATAGGTCTTTTCGGCCGCCGACAAAGTGTAATCCACGGCCTTGCCAGCGGCATCGAGTTCACCACCGCCGCCATCGCTGTTGAGCAGAAAGGCAACGCCTGCGGCCTTTGCCTGCCGGGCCTGCAGTTCCGCCGTCACCCCGGCGGTTTCCTCATCGCCCGACAGGAACAGATGGATATCGCGGCCCGGCTGAAAGCCTTGTGATTTCAGCGCCACCAGCGTCGCAACGATCATCGAAACATCGAATTTGTTGTCGCTGATGCCGCGACCGAAGATGAAGCCGCCATCCTGCGTGGCCACGAACGGATCGCGCACCCAGTCCTTGGGGTCCGCCTCGACGACATCCATGTGCCCGGCAAGCGCGATCGGCGCGGCCTTGCTCTGGCCTTTAGCCTTGCCGTGCCAGGTCAGGTGCAGATTGGCGGTCTCCCCCACCGGCTCGATGGCGATGTCGCCAACGGCAAAACCACCCGCCACCAGCACCGATTGCAGATAGGCGGCATAGGCCGGCACCTTGCCACGCCCCAGCACCGTATCGAACCCGACGCCGCGCATCAGTATAGCCTTTGCGTCGGCGGCATCGCCGGGGGCGGCCAGCGCAGGGGCGGGCGACAGGGTGATCGACAGGCCAATCAACAGGCTGGTCAACGGGCCGATCAGCGGGCGGATCAGCGGGGCGGGGGCAGCGGATGCAGGGTTCATCCCCGGTCTTTACCGGCTTTTTGCGCCGTACCAAAGCGCGTTCACCGGTCGGCGCTGCCCCCGCCCATCAAAAAGTTGCTTGACCCGCGCGCGCTGCCACCTGAACGATGCCGACGATGAAAAATAATCGCCTCACCCGCTATATCCTTGTCGCGCTGATCGCCGGCATCGCCACCGGCTATGCCATCAACGTGTCGGTCGACGCCGCAGCGGCCAAGCAAGCCGCCTATTATTTCTCGATCGTCACCGGGGTCTTCCTGCAGCTGATCAAGATGATCATCGCGCCGCTGGTGCTGTCGACGCTGACCGTCGGGGTCGCGCACATGGGCAGTGGCGGGGCTGTCGGCCGCACCTTTGCGCGCACGCTGGCCTGGTTCGTCACCGCTTCGCTGGTGTCGTTGTCGCTGGGCATATTGATGGTCAATCTGCTCGCCCCCGGCGTCGGGGTCGGGCTGCCGCTGCCGCCCGCCGATTCAGCGACCGGGCTGGCAAAGAAGGTTTTCGACCTCAAGGACTTCATCCTCCACATCTTCCCCAAATCGATCTTCGAAGCGATGGCGACCAACGAAGTCCTGCAGATCGTCGTCTTTTCGCTGTTCGCCGGCATCGGTCTCATCGCCATCGGGGATGCCGGCAAGCCGATCACCCGCGGGCTCGATGCGCTGATGCAGTTGATGCTGACCGTCACCGGTTATGTCATGAAGGTGGCACCGTTCGCGGTCTTTGCCGCCGTCGCCGCGTCGATCGCGGTCGAAGGGCTCGGCATCCTCATCGTCTTTGGCAAGTTCATCGGCGGCTTCTATCTGGCGCTCGCGCTGCTGTGGGCGGTGCTGCTCGGCGCCGGGGCGGCGGTGATCGGGGTGCCCCAGGTCGGGCGGCTGGTGCGCGACATCCGCGAGCCTTTCCTCATCACCTTTGCCACCGCGTCATCCGAAGCCGCCTATCCCAAGATGCTCGAAGCGCTCGAACGCTTCGGCGTGCCCAACCGCATCGCCAGTTTCGTGCTGCCCTTGGGCTACAGCTTCAACCTCGACGGCTCGATGATGTATTGCGCCTTCGCCAGCATCTTCATCGCCCAGGCCTATGGCATCGACCTGACGCTGGCGCAGGAAATCTTCATGCTCGGGCTGTTGATGATCACCTCGAAGGGCATTGCCGGCGTGCCGCGCGCCTCGCTCGTCGTCATTGCGGCGACCCTGCCCTATTTCAACATCCCCGAGGCCGGGCTGCTGCTCATCCTCGCCGTCGATCATTTTCTCGACATGGGACGCAGCGCCACCAACGTCATCGGCAATGCGGTGGCGACGGCAGTGATCGCCAAATGGGACCCGGGCGATGACGCGCCGGACAAAGCGCCCGACACCGCCAACACGGCCGCCTGACACCAAGCAGGCGATGGCGCCGCCAGTACCAGCACCATTGCGGCGCTAGTTGCTGGGCGCGCGGCGCCGATAGCTCAATGCTTCGGCAATGTGGATGCGGGTCACGCCGTCGCTGCCGGCCAGATCGGCGAGCGTGCGCGCCACCCGCAGCACGCGATGATAGCCGCGCGCCGACAGCCGCAGGCTTTCCGCCGCCTGCGCCAACAGCTTGGCACCGGCCTGATCGGGCGTGGCCGTCGCCGCGAGCAGCTTGCCATCGGCTTCGGCATTGGTGCGCGCCGCATGGCCGGCATAGCGCGCCGTCTGCACAGCCCGCGCCGCCTTGACCCGCGCCGCGACATCGGCGGATGTTTCGGCCGGCGGCGGCAGCGACAGGTCGGCAGCGCTGACCGCCGGCACATCGACATGCAGGTCGATGCGGTCGAGCAGCGGGCCGGATATGCGTGACTGGTAATCCGCTGCGCATTTCGGCGCCCGCGAACAGGCCTGCGCCGGATCGCCAAGGTGGCCGCAGCGGCATGGGTTCATCGCCGCGATCAACTGCACCCGCGCCGGATAGCTGACATGCGCCGCCGCCCGCGCCACCATCACCGTGCCGGTTTCGAGCGGCTGGCGCAGCGAATCGAGCGCGCCGCGCTGGAATTCGGGCAATTCGTCGAGAAACAGCACGCCGAGATGGGCGAGGCTGACTTCGCCGGGGCGCGCCTTCATGCCACCGCCGACCAGCGCCGGCATCGACGCGCTGTGGTGCGGGCTGCGGAACGGTCGGGTCCGCACCAGCCGCCCCCCCTCCAGTTCTCCCGCCATCGATGCGACCATCGACACTTCCAGCGCCTCGGCGGGCGTCAGTTCGGGCAGGATGCCGGGCAGCGCGGCGGCGAGCAACGACTTGCCCGATCCCGGCGGGCCGCTCATCAACAGGTTGTGGCCGCCGGCCGCGGCAATCTCGATGGCGCGCTTGGCGGTCTCCTGGCCCTTGATCTCGGCCATGTCGGGCCCGGTACGGACCAGTTCGGCAAGGCTGCGTTCGGGCGGCGACAATAATTGCGTGCCTTTGAGATGATTGAGCAACGCCAGCAAATCGGGCGCCGCGATGACATCGACGTCCCCGGCCCAGGCCGCTTCGCCGCCCTGCGACGCCGGGCAGACAAGCCCCATTTCGTTCTCGGCAGCATGCAGCGCGGCGAGCAGCACCCCCGGAACCGTCGCCAGCCGGCCGTCGAGCCCCAGTTCGCCCACCACCAGAAAGCCATCAAGCGCATCACTGGCGATGATCCCCATCGCGGCGAGCACGCCAAGCGCGATCGGCAGGTCATAATGCGAACCTTCCTTGGGCAGATCGGCGGGCGACAGATTGACCACGATGCGGCGCGGCGGCAACGCCAGCCCGATGGCATCGAGCGTCGCCTGCACGCGCTCGCGGCTTTCCTTGACCGCCTTGTCGGGCAGGCCAACGGTAAAAAAACCGGCCGGGCCGCTGGAAATCTGCACCTGCACGTCAACGCGGCGCGCCTCGAGGCCGAGGAACGCGACCGTTCCCACATGTGCAACCATGGCAATTCCCTGAAAAATTGCGAAATTGTCGACCCTGCCCGCAACCTAGGGGATGCCGGGTCGTAGCTCAAGCCGGGGTTTGGCCCGAATAATTGGTGATGCGACGCGAAAGGTAAAAAATGCTGGCCGAGATATACGACACTGCCTTGTCGCTGCCACAACTGGCTCCTAGACGCTGGCTGGTCGTGAATCGCCCCGCCTTCATCCAGGTTCTGATCCAGAGCCAGCCCTTCCGGGTCTTCCAGATGATTCTGGGTTTCCTTTTGATGGCGGTCGGCCCGTTGCTGCTGGCGCCGACGCCGGGGCCGTTCGGCACCATCGTCTTTGCCTTTGGCATGGCGCTGATCCTGCGCAATTCGCCCTGGGCGCGGCGGCGCTACGTGCGCTATTCGCGGCGCTATCCACGCGTGCAGAAAATGGTCAATTTCGGCCTGCGCCGCAAACAGAAGCGCAAGATCGCGGCGCCGGTCACCGCAGCGGCCACAGTGGTGAACACCGCCGAACCCGGTGTCTGATCCGGCGCCTGACCCAGCGCCAAACCCGGCGCCTGACCCAGCACCGAACCCGGCGCCTGATCGACCGCCCGCCGCGTCTTGCATCGGCTCGCAAGCGGCGTAAGCTTGCCAGCATGGACATCCCTATGCCCTTTCGCCAGCCAACCCCCGGGCAACTGGCACTGGCACAAGCCATGCCGGCGGCGGTCCGCGCACCCCCGCCGGCCGTGATCACCCGCCTGCCCGCCGGCATCTACACCTGCCCCGACCATTTCGCCCGCGAACAGGACCGACTGTTCCGCGCCCATCCCGTCGTGCTTTGCCCGTCGGCGCTGCTGCCCGATCGCAACACCAGCGTGACGCATGATGGTTTCGGTGTGCCACTGCTCATCACCCGCGATGGCGAGGGCGCGGTGCGGGTGTTCCTCAACGTCTGCCGCCATCGCGGCACAAGGCTGGTCGAAGATTGCGCCGTCGCCCACGGGCCGGCACTGGTCTGCCCCTATCACGCCTGGAGCTATGGCCTTGATGGCCGGTTGAAAGGCCTGCCGCGCCCCGAAATCTTTCCCGGCCTCGACAAGGCCGAACGCGGGCTGGTCGAAATGCCGAGCATCGAAGCCGGCGGGCTGGTCTGGGCCGGGCTCGACCGCGCCCGCAGCTATGATTTCAGCCTCGCCGCCGGGCCCTTGGCGGCCGATTTCGATGCGCTCGATTTCGGCGGGCAATTTCTCTACGCCCGCGCCAGCCATGATGTCGCCGCCAACTGGAAGCTCATCATGGATGCTTTCCTCGAAAGCTATCACATCACCCGGCTGCACGCCGCGACCATCGCGCCGTTTTTCCAGGATGGCGTGTCGACGGGCGACATGATCGGCCCGCACGCCCGCTCCGCCGTCGGGCGGCTGGCGGCGCTCGACAGCACCGATTTTTCCGACATGACGCAATTGCGCGCTGCGGTGACCTTTGCCTATCAGCTGGTGCCCGGCTGCATCATCATCGCCTCGCCCGATTACATCAACATCATGACGCTGCTGCCGCGCGCCGCGAACCGCACCATCGTGGAAGATTTCATGCTGATTCCCGCCGCCCCCGCTACGCCCAAGGCGGAAGCGCACTGGGCGAAAAGCTGGAAACTGCTCGACCAGGGGGTGTTCGCATCGGAAGATTTCCGCGCTGCGGCGCTCGGCCAGCAGGGGCTCGAATCGGGAGCGGTCGATCATGTCCTGCTCGGCGGGCTCGAACAGGGGCTGAAGCGTTTTCACGACACGGTCGAGCGGCTCATCGCCTGAGGCGTCGCTGCGGCGGCCACAAAATTAGCGGGAAAACCGACCTGTTTTCGCACAAGGCCAGCAGCCGGGGACTTGATAAAGCGTCTCACAATCCTAACACAGTGGAGCAAGCCGCCGGGCTCTGTTATAACGGCGGGCGTTCTGGAAGGAAAACAATGGCAACGACCCCGAGCACCGAAACCGTGATCAAGCTTGACGCCCCGGTGGCGGTCGCGCCAGTGGCGCCCGCCGCCGCCGCCGGACTGGTGCCGCTGCAGCCCGATACCGTCACCAAGCTACAGGCGCAGGTCGATGATTTCGTCGCGAAACTCGTTGCCGAAGATGCGGCCAGCCCCGAATTCGGCAAGCGCGTCGACCAGTTGATCAACCTCGGCGCCCCGCAGATCGCCGAAGCCGCCGGCCAGTCGAACCGCTTTCTCGACCGCCCGACCCGCGCCATCGACAAGGATACCGGCATCGGCGCCGACCTGACGCAGCTGCGCGCCACCATCGAAGACCTTGATCCGAGCGGCAAGAAGCTGACATCGCGCAAGAAGCTGTTCGGGCTGATCCCCTTTGGCGGCGACAAGCTGCGCGGCTATTTCGACAGCTACAAATCCTCGCAGACCAATATCTCGGCGATCCTCGAGCGCTTGAAGGACGGCAAGGACTATCTGCTCAAGGACAATATCGCCATCGACCAGGAGCGCCAGAAGCTGTGGGAATCGATGGGCAAGCTGGAACAGATGGTCCAGGCGTCGAAGATGTTCGATGAAAAGCTCGCGGCCAAGGCGCTCGAGATCGAATATGCCGATCCGGCCAAGGCCAAGGCGATCCGCGAATCGGCGCTGTTCTATGTCCGCCAGCGCACCACCGACCTGCTGACCCAATTGGCCGTCAGCGTGCAGGGCTATCTGGCGCTCGATCTGGTCAAGAAGAACAATGTCGAGTTGATGAAGGGTGTCGACCGCGCCGCCACCACCACCGTCGCTGCGCTGCGCACCGCGATTACCGTCGCCGAGGCGATGACCGGGCAAAAACTGGTGCTCGAACAGGTGCAGGCGCTCAACAGCACGACCGCCGGCATCATCGACCGCACCGGCGAATTGTTGAAGACCCAGTCGATCGCCATCCATGAAGGCGCCGCCAGCAGCACGATCCCGGTGGAAACGCTGCAACGCGCCTTCCAGAACATCTACCAGACCATGGATGCTATCGACACATTCAAGGTCAAGGCGCTCGAATCGATGAAGACGACGGTCGATACGCTGTCGGTCGAAGTCGACAAGAGCCGCGCCTATGTGGCGCGCGCGCAAGGCCAGGCCGAAGGCGCGCTGGAAAATCGCGCCGCGCCGCCCGCCATCGATGTGGTCGGCTGATGGCCGACGCCGATGAAATCGTGGCGCGCAACGATGAACGCCTGCACCGCATGAACTTGGCCGATGTCGCGCGCCGCGGCCGCGCCCGCCGCCGCCAGATGGCCGCCGAAAACGCCGGAAAACGGATCAAGCGCGCCAGCTTCGTCGGCGGCGCTGTCGTCACGGTGCTGCTGCTCTGGGGGCTGGTCATCGGCCCCGTCGGCACCACCGGGCTGATTCTCGCCGTGCTGCTGGGCCTTGCCGGCATGGTCATGGCCGGCGTGTGGAACAGCAATGTGCCGCAGCCGCAGGATCTGGCCCAGGCCAGTCCCACCGCCATGCCGGCCGCGACCGAGGCCTGGCTCTATCGCCAGCGCCTGCCCGCCACCGCCGCGCCGCAGATCGATGCCATCGGCAGCTTGCTCGCCACGCTGGAAACCCAGTTGCAGCGCGTCCCGGCAACCGACCCGATCGCGCAGGACCTGTCGCGCCTGCTCGGCAAGCATCTGCCCGAACTGGTCGAACGCTATACCCGTGTGCCGGCCGACCAGCGCACCCGCACCATCGACAGTGATGGCCGCACCATCGAAACCACGCTGACCGAAGGCTTGCAGATCGTTGCGGCCGAACTCGCCCGCGCCTCGGATGCGCTCGCCGCAGCCGATCGCGACGCGGTTGTGGTGCAGGGCAAGTTCCTCGAAAAACGCTATGGCGCGGGCGGTATGCCGACCGGTTGAAACCGCCGGCGCTGTGCCCCATCTGCGTCAGCGCGACAGATTTTCCGGCATCGCCCGGCAGCCCTTTGCGGTTTGCCGTGATCGCCGCTAAGAAGCTTTCATATTCACGTCAGGAGACACGGCCATACCACCCCCCCCACGCCGCATGATGAACGCCCCCGCGCCGATGAACGGCCCGCGTTATGACGAATTCATCACCGTTCCCAAGGTCCGCGTCATTGACCAGGATGGGGAAAATCTAGGTGTGCTATACACCAAGGAAGCCATCGCCACGGCGCATGAGGTGGGGCTGAACCTGGTCGAAGTCTCCCCCGGCGCCGATCCGCCGGTGTGCAAGATTCTCGATGTCGGCAAGTTCAAGTACGAGGCCC
>CAJAHV010000308.1 GCA_903939555.1 uncultured Alphaproteobacteria bacterium
CCATGCCGCCGCGCTTGCCACGCCGGTGCTGCATCCGGCGTTCCATACCCGACTTCATCGCCCGGGCATCGCCGACAAAGGCCTTGCGATCGGCCGCCGACAGCTTGCCAAAGGCGGCCAGCATCGCCGCCTGATGGCGCTCGCGGTTGGCGTTTGCGGCATTGCGTTCATCGTCCAGCGCCCGCTTCAGCGCGGCGCTATCCAGCTTTTCGGCTTCGAGCAAGGTCAGCATCCGGTCGCGCGCCGCCTTGACCTGCTGCATCTCGTCGCGGCGGTCACCACCAGCGCGCATTGCCTCCATCATCGTCTTGCGGCCAGCTTCGCTCATCGACGCGAACATCGCGCGGCCGTGCATGCGACCACCGCCCGGGCCGGGACCGCCCATCGGCGCCATGCCGGGCAGCGGCGGCGGAGTCTGGGCGACGACTGGCGCCGCAGTGGCAAACATAAGGGCGATAATTGCCCCGGTCCTGGCAAGAATTTTCATATCAGGTCATCCTCGTCAACGGTTGGCGTAAACACAGTTGCGAACGCATCGGCATCGCTGCCAAAGGCATCGCCTTCCGCCGTGGCCAACTGCACGGCGGTTTGGGTGGAAACGGTTGCAAGGCCCGGGTCCGCTGCGGGCGTGACCGGTGCCAGAAAGGCAATGCCGGCGGCGATGGCGGCGGCGAGGAAGCCGCCCGCCAGCCAGCGCCGCGCCGGCACCGGGGCTTCGGCAGGCAGGCGTGTTATGGCAGCAAGATCGATCTCGGCCGATACCGAAGTGGCGGCCCAATCAGCCAGCAAAGCATCGAACTGCCGCGCGTCGGCCAGCGCACTGGCCACCCGGGCATCACCGTCCGCCAGCGCCAGCAGCGCCGCAGCCTCGGTTGCCGGCCAGCGCGCCACATCGGCACCATAGGCAGCGATGATTTCAAGAGCGCGGTCGCGCGTCACGAGTTCGAATCCATGTCAATCAGCTTTCGTAATTCAATACGAGCACGGCCCAATAATCCCTCGACAGCCTTTGGCGTGGTTTCCAGCGCATCGGCGATTTCGGCCATGCTGAGGCCATCACCATGGAACATCGCCAGCGCCGCCCGCTGGCGCGGTGCCAGCGCCGCCATGGCGCCATCAAGCCGGGCGCGGCGGTCGTTGGCCACTGCCTGTTCGAAAGGATCGGGGGCGCTGCTCGCGACATTGTCAGCCTCCGACAGCGGCGCGACCAATTTGAGCGAGCGGCGCCGGTCGAGGCACAGGTTGACGACAATGCGGCGGAACCAGCCTTCGACCGACCCGCGCGCCGGATCATAGCGCGCCGCCATCGTCCACATGCGGGTCAGCGCAACCTGGACGACATCTTCGGCCCCGGCGCGATCGTTGAGCGTGCGGTCGGCAAGCCTGAGGCCCGGAGCCTGCAACGCCCGCGCCAACGGGTCGAAGGCCTCCGCATCGCCATCGACGACGCGGGCCATCAGCAACGCCAAAGGTGTGCGGGCGATCACGGCCGGCGGCAGGGGCAGCAGAGGATGGGGCAAGGGGCGCATCTGAACCCCTTACGCATCACCGGCTGAACTTCCCCCGAAGGCTATAGGTTTGGCCCGCGCGCCGGCTTCACATCCCAGCCCTGGCCCTTGCTGAGCAGCGCGCCCAGATCACCCGAGCGCCCGGCGGTGATGCGTTCGTTCTGGATATGGACTTCGGCTTCAAAGCTCGGTGCCGGGTCGCAATAGAGCACGCCCAGCGCCTTGGGGAATTCCCCGAACGGCATCTCGACGAGCAACTGCGCCAGCAAATGATTGGTCTCATCGTGCATCAGCACCTGTGATACATCGCCATCGACAATATCGATGACCGACAAACGGACATGTTCGCGATCGAGGCGCAGCCCCTTGCTGCCATTGGCGAAGAGCAAGGGCTTGCCATGCTCGACCCATATCTGGTTGGCCGGGGCCTCTTTCTTGGCGGTAAACTTGGCGAAGACATCGTCATTGTAGACGACGCAATTCTGGAAGATCTCGACAAAGCTGGTGCCCTTGTGGGCATGGGCGCGCTTCAGCACTTCGGGCATGTTCTTTTGCGCCGTATCGATAGTGCGCGCCACAAAACGCGCACCGGCGCCCATGGCAAAGGCACAGGGCGCCAGCGGCCGGTCGACCGAGCCGAATGGCGTGGTCGGTGATTTGGTGCCGACCTGCGACGTCGGCGAATATTGGCCCTTGGTCAGGCCGTAGATCTCGTTGTTGAACAGCAGCAACTGCACATCGAGATTGCGGCGCAGCAGGTGCAGCATATGGTTGCCGCCGATGCTCAGGCCATCGCCATCGCCGGTGACGATCCAGACATCGAGATCGGGGTTGGCGAGCTTGATCCCCGTCGCGATCGCCGGCGCCCGGCCATGGATGGTGTGGAAGCCATAGGTTTCCATATAATAGGGAAAGCGCGACGAGCAGCCGATGCCCGAGACGAAAACGGTATTCTCCCGCGCCGTGCCGATATCGGGCATGGTGCGCTGCACGGCCTTGAGGATGGCATAATCGCCGCAACCGGGGCACCAGCGCACTTCCTGGTCGGAGGCCCAATCGTCGGGCTTGGTGGCGGCGGTGATGGGAGTGATGGCGTTCATTTCAGCATCTCCGCGATGGCGGTTTCGATTTCGGCGATCTTGAAGGGTTGGCCGCTGACCTTGTTGAGCGGGCGGGCGTCCACAAGGAACTGGTCGCGCAGCATGGTCTTCAATTGCCCGGTGTTCATTTCGGGCACCAGCACCTTGTCGAAGCCCTTGAGCAGCGCGCCCAGATTGGCCGGGAACGGCCACAAATAGCGGATGTGGACATGTGCCACGTCATGCCCCGCCGAGCGCGCCCGCTGCACCGCCTTGCGAATGGGGCCGTAGGTCGAGCCCCAGCCAACGACGACCAGCCGGCCGGTTTCATTGCCGACATCGACCTGCTGCGCCGGAATATACTTCGCCACACCGTCGATCTTGGCCTTGCGGATATCGGTCATCGCCTGGTGGTTGGCGGGTTCATAATTGATGTTGCCGGTATCGAGCGCCTTTTCGATGCCGCCGATGCGGTGCATCAACCCCGGCGTCCCCGGACGAATCCAGCGCCGGCCAAGCGTTTCGGGGTCACGCGCATACGGCAGCACCCGGCCATCAGGCTCGGGCTCCTCGGTGAAATGCGCCGGGAACGGCGTGTAATCCTTGCGGTCGGGTACCCGCCACGGCTCGGCGGCGTTGGCGATATAGCCGTCGGTGAGCACCATCACCGGGGTCATGAACTGGGTGGCCAGCCGGCACGCCTCGATCGCGACATCGAAACTGTCGGTAGGCGAGCGCGCCGAGATCACCACCAGCGGCGCATCGCCGTTGCGGCCATAGACAGCCTGGTAGAGATCGGATTGTTCGGTCTTGGTCGGCAGGCCGGTCGATGGCCCGCCGCGCTGCGAATTGACGATAACGAGCGGCAGTTCGGTCATGATCGCCAGACCCATCGCTTCACCCTTGAGCGCGATGCCGGGGCCGGACGATGACGTTACCCCCAATTGCCCGGCATAGCTGGCGCCGATCGCGGAACAGATGGCGGCAATCTCGTCCTCGGCCTGGAAAGTAGTGACGCCGAATTCCTTCAACCGCGCCAGATGATGGAGGATCGGCGACGCCGGGGTAATCGGGTAGGAGCCGAAGAACATCGACAAGCCGGCAAGATGCGCGCCGGCCACCAGCCCCAGCGCCAGCGATTCGCCGCCGGTGATGGTACGGTAATGCCCCGGCTGCGCTTCGGCGGCATCGACATGATATTGCTTGAGCGGCCCGCCGATTTCGGCCGTCTCGCCATAGGCATGGCCAGCGTTCAATGCGGCGATATTGGCATCTGCGAGTACCGGGTTCTTGGCGAATTTTGTCTTCAGCCAATCGACCAGCGGCGCGCGATCGCGGTCGAACATCCACAGCGCCAGCCCCAGCGTCCACATGTTCTTGCAGCGCAGCGATTCCTTGTTGCCAAGGCCAAAGGGCTTCACTGCCTCCAGCGTCAGCGCCGAAATATCGAACGCCATCACCTGCCAGTCATTCAACTCGTCGGTATCAAGCGGATTGACCGCATAGCCGGCCTTGGCAAGATTACGCGGACCGAATTCGCCGCTGTCGATGATGGCAAGGCCACCGCGGCGCAGCGCCTTGATATTGGTCTTGAGCGCCGCCGGGTTCATCGCCACCAGCACATCGGGCTCGTCACCGGCCGTTTCGATGTCGATCGAACCGAAATTGATCTGAAAGGCTGAAACCCCGAAGGTCGTACCCTGCGGTGCGCGGATTTCAGCCGGAAAATCCGGGAAGGTCGACAGGTCGTTGCCGGCTAGCGCGGTCGACAGGGTAAACTGCCCGCCCGTCAACTGCATCCCATCGCCCGAATCGCCGGCGAAGCGGACGACGACCGCTTCGGGATGAGGCAGATTGTCGGCCGGAGGTTGCGGAATGTCATCGGTCTGGAACGAGGTTGCCATCATCTTGTCCGCCAAAGTTTATGCAATGGTGTTACGCCTCTCGCCCGCGCCGGGCCAAGCACAAATTCAACAGGGTGATGCGTATTCTTGCGCGACTTTCCACTGGGCGATCAGGCCCGCAGCGTGTCGCCGGGCGACAAGCATGGCATCGCCGGCATAGCCTCCACCCAGCGTCGCCGCGATGGCGATGCCGCGCGACCGGCAGGCGGCAACGACCATCGCGTCACGCGCCGCCAGCCCGGCATCGCTCAGCGCCAGCCGCCCCAACCGGTCATCGGCATGCGGGTCGACACCGGCCTGAAACAGCACCAGTCCGGGGCGTTCGCCATCGAGCAACAGGGGCAATTCCGCCGCCAACCGGCCGAGATAGGCGGCATCATCGGTGCCATCGGGCAGTTCGACATCACGAAAACTGCGGGCCTTGCGCACCGGAAAATTACGCGCCGCATGCATGGAAAAGGTCAACACATCGGGGCGGCCGGCGAAGATAACAGCGCTGCCATCGCCCTGGTGAACATCGAGATCGACGATCAGGATGCGAGCCACCGCACCTTCGGAAATCAGCCGATGGGCGGCGATGGCGAGATCATTGGTGACGCAATAGCCGGCCCCGCCATCGGGCAGGGCGTGGTGGCTGCCGCCGGCGCCATTGACGGCATAGCCATCGCGCAGGGCGTGCAGCGCTGCCCCCCACGTGCCGCCTGCCACTGCCAGCGTGCGCCGCGCCACCGCCGGCGTCACCGGGAAACCGATGCGCCGTTCGCGCACCGGGTCGACCGTCGCCGCCAACACTGCCGCGACATAGTCGGGGTCGTGCACCGCCTCCAGCCAGTGCTGCGGCATCGGGTCGGGCGTGTGCAGCGCCACCGCTTGCCCGGCGTCGGCCAGTGCCGGCAGCAACAGCGCGTATTTGGCCATCGGGAAGCTGTGCCCGGTCGGCAGCGCCGCGACATAGTCCGGGTGGTGGAACAGCGGCAGTGGCGCGCCGGTCACGATCGCGGTTTGCCCGTCACGCCAGCGCGCGCGACGCCATCTCCAGCACATCCTTGCTCACGCCCGGGCTGGCGACGATGCGTTCCAGTTGCGCTCGCATCAGCGCGCCGCGCGCCGCATCGAAGCGCCGCCAGCGCCCCAGCGGCACCACCTGGCGTGCCGCGCTTTGCGGGTTGATGCGGTCGACCGCCAGCAGTTGGTCGGCCAACAGGCGATAGCCCGCCCCGCCCGCGACATGAAACTGGCGCTGGTTGGCCGAAAACGCCCCGACGAGGGACCGCAGCCGGTTGGGGTTGGTGATGCTGAAATCCTTGTGTGCGAGCAGCTTTTCGACCTGCGCCAGCGTGTCGGGCCGCTGTGCCAGCGCCTGCACGGTGAACCATTTGTCGATAACATCATGGTTGCCATCAAAGCGCGCATGGAAATCGGCGAGGCAAGCATCGCGTTCGGGGGTGTCGGTGTTGATCAGCGCAGTCAGCGCGCCCATCCGGTCGGTCATGGTCACGGCGCCATCATATTGCGCCTTGGCCGCAGCGATTGCCTCGACCGACCCGGCGGTGACGAGATAGGCGAGTGCCACGCTGGCCAGCCGCCGCGCGCCCTTGGCCTCCGGGGTCAGCGCTGTACCCGAGCCCATCGAGCGGCGATAGGCGACCCACCATTGGCTCTCCAGTCCCTTGGCAATCGCGCCGCGCGCTGTCTCGCGGCGGCGGTGGATGCCCTCGACATCGACAACCTTGGCCTGGTCGCCGATGAACGCCTCAGTCGGTAGCAGCACCGCTTCGCCAACAAAGGCGGCATCGAGCCGGCCATCGGCTCCCGCCGCCAACGTGGCGGCAACCGCGGCAACCAGTTCGGCGGGGTCGTCATCGGTGGCCAGCACATCGAGCGCCAGCCGCTGCATCGCCTCCCAGCGCGCAAACGGATCATCATCGGCACCGGCCAGAAACGCCAGATCGGCGCGGCTCGCCACGGCATCGACATTGACCGGCGCCGAAAAGCGTCGATTGAGCGACAGCAGCGCCGGTTCGCCAACCCCTTCGAACACGACGCGCGTCACCGGATCGCGGATCTCGACGAGTCGTTCCTCGCCGATGCGAGCACCGCTGTCGCGGCCGATCAACGCCAGCCGGAACGGCATGTGCACCGGCAGTTTGGTCGGCTGGCCCGGTGTCGGCGACTGGCTTTGCACCAGTTCCACTGTTACCGTGCTGCCGTTCTGGTTAGAAGAAATGGCCACCCGCGGCGTGCCGGCCTGTTCATACCAGCGCCTAAACTGGGTCAGATCGCGCCCGGTCGCGGCTTCCATTGCAGCAACCCAATCCTCGCAGGTCACCGCCTGGCCGTCATGGCGTTCGAAATACAGGTCGACACCCTTGCGATAGCCCTCCTGCCCCAGCAGCGTGTGGAGCATGCGGATGACTTCGGCGCCCTTGTTGTAGATGGTCGCGGTGTAGAAATTGGCGATCTCGACATAATGATCGGGGCGGATCGGGTGCGCCAGCGGCCCGGCATCTTCGGGAAACTGCACGGCGCGAAGCCCGCGCACATCCTCGATGCGGCGCACCGCAGCACTGCCCTGGTCGGCCGAAAACTGCTGGTCGCGAAAAACCGTCAGCCCTTCCTTTAGGCTGAGCTGGAACCAGTCGCGGCAAGTGACACGGTTACCGGTCCAGTTGTGGAAATATTCATGGGCGACGACGCCGGCGACACCATCGAAATCGGCATCAGTGGCGGTCTCGGCATCAGCTAGGATAAACTTGGAATTGAAGATGTTGAGGCCCTTGTTCTCCATGGCCCCGGCGTTGAAATCGTTGACCGCGACGATGTTGTACTGATCAAGATCATAGGCGAGGCCATAGACGCGCTCATCCCAGGCCATTGACGCCTTGAGCGCCGCCATGGCGTGCCGGCAACGCGGCACATCGGCGGCGGCGGTCCAGATCGCCAGTTCGACGTGGCGGCCCTCCATCGTCGTGAAACTGTCAGTCAGGGCCGCCAGATCACCCGCCACCAGCGCGAACAGATAGCTCGGCTTGGGCCACGGATCGGTCCAGGTCACGGCATGCCGGTTGTCGGCCAGGTCATGCCCGACACCACGATCGCCGTTCGACAGCAGTACCGGATACAGCGCCTTGTCGCCTTCCAGACGAACCGTATAGCTCGACAGCACGTCGGGCCGGTCAGGGAACCAGGTGATGGCGCGAAAACCCTCGGCCTCGCACTGGGTGACCAGCCGGCCCTGTGACGCATAAAGCCCCATCAGCCGGGTGTTGCGCGCCGGGGCAATCTCCACCTCGATCTCGATTTCGGCGGCATCGCCAGCAATCGACAGCGTCAGCGTATTTCCAAGCGGCGCCGTGTTGACCGGCACGCCATCGACGCCAATCGACAGCGTTGTCAGGTAATTGCCATCGAGCACCAGCGGCCGGTCATGCTGGCCATTGCGCCGCACCGAAAGGCGGGACCTGACCCGCGTCGTTTCGGTACCGAGATCGAAATCCAGCGCCACGTCTGGGATCAACCAGTCGGGCGGGCAATAATCAGCGAGTTTTACCGCATTGGGCAACTGCGGCTGGCCTTGGGCATCGAGCATGTGCATGACCCTATATTGACGGGGAAGACCGAATTTGTCGAAGGGGATTATTGCAAGCCAAGCACCGCCCAACCAGCAGCGGCTTCATCCCCAAGCGGCGCTATCACCGCTCGCCGCTCGCGACATCGCAATTGCCGCATCGCGATCGAGCAAGGCCGCCGGGAGAGGCAATGAGCGCAGCATATTCGGCGGCACGGTCGGTTGCGATCAGGCTAGACACCGGGTTGCGGCGCAGCACCAGCGCTTCACGGTGGCCACTGTTGACAGCCGGTCACATCGAAACGGAAAGTCTGCGGCGGGGCCAGTGGTGCGCGGCTGCATGTTTATGCGACCATGGATTATGATTTTCTAATATATTGAAAATCGCGAGCAGATCGGTAGGCTGCCGATATGCTTGACGCAATCTCCGTATCGCTTGTGGATCATGATTCCCGCTGGATCGGGGTTGCGGCAGCATATGCCGAGAAGCTCGACGTGCTCGGCGATTTGGTCCTGTCGATCCATCATATTGGCTCGACTTCGGTGCCGGGCTTGCTCGCCAAGCCAATCATCGACCTGCTGCCTGTGGTTTCGAGCATCGCTGCCCTCGATGATCAACTCTGGAAGATCGAAGCGCTCGGCTATCGGCTCTATGGCGAATATGGCCTGCCCGGACGGCGCTTCTGTGCCTTGCCGGGAAAAAATACCCGGCTTGTCCACCTGCACTTCTTCGAACAGGGTTCCGACCAGATTTTTCACAATCTGGCTTTTCGCGATTACATCCGCGCTCACCCCGAAGCCGCCAGCGCCTATGCAACTGAAAAGCGCCGGGCCCGAGCGCTGCATCCCGATAATTCGCATGGCTATACCGCTGAAAAGGCAGCGTTCGTGCAAGCTACATCAAAACTGGCGCACGCTTGGTTCGCCGATCAACCCGTCGGCCGCGACCTGCTGGCGCGCCCCGCCTGAACTTCGCGCCTGACACCTATCGCCTTTCCGCGGCAGACGCCGCATAACGCCTTCGATGCATCTGCTTGTCCTTGGCCTTGGCTATTGCGCCGCTCATTTTGCCACGGCGTTCGCGGCGCGAGGTGGCCGTGTCACCGCCGTGCGCTCGCGCGCTGGCCAGGGTGTCCTCACCCTCGACAGCCCGGATCTGCCTGCCGCCTTCGCTGCGGCCACTCATATACTGTCGTCGGTCCCGCCGGCGCCCGATGGCAGCGACCCCGTGCTCGCCGCGCATCGCGACCTGCTGGCGGCGGCACCGGCGGTCTGGCTCGGCTATTTGTCGTCCACCGGGGTCTATGGTGACACCGGCGGCGCCTGGGTCGACGAATCGGCACCGTTACAGGGCCGCCGCGCCGGCCGGCTGGCGGCCGATCTCGATTGGCAGGCGTTGCACCCGGCTGTCCGCGTGTTCCGACTGCCCGGCATCTACGGCCCCGGCCGCAGCGCGCTCGACCGGCTGGCCGCCGGCCCGGTGGCGCGCATCGATCTGCCCGGCCATGTCTTTTCGCGCGTTCATGTTGATGACATCACCGGCGCGCTGCTTGCCAGCACCGCACACGGTGCGCCCGGCGTCTATAATCTGTGCGATGATGAACCTGCCCCGGGGGAGGCTGTCACCGCTCATGCCGCGCGCATGCTCGGCTTGGCACCGCCACCGCTGCAAGCCCTCGCCGAAGCCAGACTGTCGCCGATGGGCCGGGCCTTTTATGGGGAGTGCCGCAGGGTGGCCAATGGCAAGATGACGCGGGATTTGGGCTACGGTTTGCGCTATCCAGACTATCGTGCAGGGCTTGCCGCCTGCCTCAAGGAGATGAAGCGATGAAATTCGGTGCCGGTCAGTCTGTCAAGCGTGTCGAGGATGTCCGGCTGTTGACCGGCAAGGGCAATTTCACCGACGATCTCCAGCGTGACGGGATGCTGTATGGCGTCACGCTGCGCTCGCCTTATGGTCATGCCGAAATCCGCTCGCTCGACACGGCGGCAGCGCTCGCCGTTCCGGGTGTCGTCGCTATCTATACCCATGACGATATCGCTGACTACGGCCCCATCCCCTGCCTTGTGCCGCTGTCGGGGCCGGTTCACACCCCGCGCATCCTGCTTGCCAAGGACCGCGTGCGTTTTGTTGGCGATGCGGTTGCCTTTGTCGTGGCCGAAAGCCGCGAGTCCGCCCGTGCCGGCGCCGAAGCGATCGAGGTCGATTATGCCGAACTGCCGGTCGTCGCCTCACTCGATGCCGCCCTCGCCGCCGATGCTCCGCAGATCTGGCCGGAAGCCAAGGGCAATACACTGTTCGACTGGCAGGTCGGTGATGGCGCCAAGGCTGCCACCGCGATCGCCGGCTCGGCGCATGTCACCAGCTTGCGCATTGTCCAGAACCGCATCGCCCCGACGTCGATGGAAGTGCGCGCCGCGCTTGGCGAATATGATGCCTCGACCCAGACCTTCACGCTGTCGACCGGCAGCCAGGGCGTTGCCGGCATGCGCGGCATGTTAGCGGGGCCGATTCTCAAGGTCGCGCCCGAGCAAGTACGTATCGTCACTGGCGATGTCGGCGGCGGTTTCGGCATGAAGACCTTCATCTACGCTGAATATCCCCTCGTCCTCCACGCCGCCCGCGCGCTTGGCCGGCCGGTGAAATGGACCGGCGAACGCGGCGATGCCTTTCAGACCGACACCCACGGGCGCGCGATGGTCAGCAATGCCAAATTGGGATTCGATTCCGATGGCTTGATCACCGCGCTGGCAGTGGAGACCTGGTCCGACCTTGGCGCCTATCAGGCGCAGTTCGGCCCGGCCATCCAAACCATCGCCGGTGGCAAGATCATGGGCGGTGTCTATCGCATCCCGACGATCCACAATCTCGTCCATGGCGTCGTCACCAACACCGCCCCGGTCGATGCTTATCGCGGCGCCGGCCGTCCCGAATCGGCCTATGTCATGGAACGGCTTATCGAGGCAGCAGCGCGTGAATTGGGCATCGGCGTCGACGACATTCGCCGCCGCAACCTGCTGACCCCAACCGAATTGCCGCACGACAATGGCATCGGGTTGACTTTCGATATCGGCAACTTCCCCGCTGTGCTCGAGAAGGCGCTGCTTCAGGCCGATTGGGCCGGCTTTCCAGCGCGCAAGGCGGCGGCAGCGGCCAAGGGTCTGCGCCTCGGTCGCGGCATCGCCTACTATGTCGAAATCGCCGGCGGCGGCGGCACCGAGGAGTTCGCCGATGTGCGTGTTGCCGCCGATGGCATGGTTGAAATGGCGGTCGGGACACAATCCAATGGCCAGGGCCATGAAACCGCCTATGCCCAAGTGCTCAGCGAAAAACTCGGGATCGACATGGACGATATACGTATCGTCCAGGGCAATACCGACCGGCTTGACCAGGGCAATGGCACCGGCGGCTCGCGATCGATGGCATTCGGTGGCGGCGCCGTGCTCGCTTCAGCCGATGCCCTGATCGAACGCGGCATCGAACTCGCCCGGGCCGATCTTGGTGCCGATGAGATCGATTATGCCGATGGCGTGTTCCGCGCTCGGGGCAGCAACAACAGCTTGAGCCTTGCCGAACTCGCCGCCGCCCACCCCGGCGGGCTCGACGGACGCAGCAAATA
Organism: uncultured Alphaproteobacteria bacterium; assembly: GCA_903939555.1. Taxonomy (GTDB): domain Bacteria; phylum Pseudomonadota; class Alphaproteobacteria; order Sphingomonadales; family Sphingomonadaceae; genus Sandarakinorhabdus. The sequence continues at coordinate 11,680 of CAJAHV010000308.1, forward strand.
TTCGACGGGTGTTCCGGCGCCGACGTTCCCGAACGGCTGCCACATCGCCGAAATCGCGCTCGACCCGGCGACCGGCAAAATCAGCGTGACCCACTACAGCCTTGTCGACGATTTCGGCAAGCTGGTGAACCCGATGCTCGTCGAAGGCCAGATCCATGGCGGCGTCGCGCAGGGGCTCGGCCAGGCGCTGCTCGAAGATGTCGTTTATTCCGACGACGGTCAGCTCGTCACCGGCAGCTTCATGGACTATGGTGTACCGCGCGCCGATGACATGCCGTTGGCGATCGGCTTCGACACGCTGGGCACGCCCAGCCCGACCAACCCCTTGGGGGTCAAAGGCTGTGGCGAAGCCGGCACCATCGGCGCGATGCCATCGATCATGAATGCCATCATCGATGCGCTGGAAGGCACCCAGATCGAAATGCCGGCGACGATCGAGAAACTGTGGCGGGCGGCGCGGGCGCTCGAAATGCCGGTGGCGGCGGAATAAGCGCCGGTTGAAAGTTCACGAAAGTCACGAAATCTTCGCTTTTGCGAAGCCGTGTGCCTTTCAATGAAGTCAAAGAGCCATCAGTTGCGGCCCGATAACCGATTTGGCTCGTGTAGGACAGAGTCCCAGCCCAAAAAAAACGCCTGCCGCGTCGGAGAACACGGCAGGCGCCAGGCGGGGTCGAAACGTGCAGCTCGCATAGGGTGGGGGAGTACGCGAAATGCCGGACGCTGCGCCGCATTTCACATGAGGAAGGCAATGAAGATCGCCCAAGCTAGCATGAGCAGCGGCACTGTCATGATCTGCGCCCAGGCAGCACGCCCGGTCAGATATCCGCTGGCAGTATCGATGCCCCAAGCTCCGCAGCGGTCGTCCTCGGCGCCCTTCGCGCCGCTAGCCCGCGCCATGGCAACGGGCAGACCGTAATAGCCGACCAGCACCACCCCGAAGACGACGAAAATGATGCCGATGCCCTCGCCGGCGCGAAACGCAGCTGCCATCACGGCCAGATAGCCGGCGGCGGCGAGCACGAGCTGGCGCAGCACGCGGCGCGGAATGTCGAAACTAAGTGGGGGTGCCGGTTCTGCGGTCGCTTCGCGTGGCTGCGCCTGCGGCGCTGTCACCAGTGACCCGGTTTCGGTATTCTGAAAATCGATCCGCATGACCGGCCCTCCTTGCGCGGGCACCTTCACCCGATGGCCCGATTATGCCGGGGAAATCAGGTGACTCTTTGATCTGGATCAAATCGGCTGATTTTTTCGCGCTCGCCAGAAGCGCAGATCAACTCCCTCACCCCAACGGAGCGGCCGGTTCGCGCGCTTGCGCGAGTCGGCGGCAGTACCTGCGAGGACGCACGTACGCCGTCGCACCGCTCGGCTTGGCTTGGCTCGGCTTGGCTTGGCTTGGCTTGGCTTGGCTTGGCTTGGCGGGGTCGTCCGCCCCGGGCAACGGTTACCTATAGGGTCAGGCCATGGATTTAACAGGTCCTGACCCTAGCATTACAGTTGCGTTTTTGATTTCATATGAGCGCGTTGTGCGATGGCCTGATGGGCTCTTCGCCAACAGGACCAGGCGATGACATGGGCTGGCTGGATGCGGCGCTGGGCAAGTTTGTTGGCGATACGGCGCACTTCCTGGATCGACCAACGGATCAGTGGCGTCGCCTCCGCGTCGCCTGGCTTTTTGGGGGCGGCGACTGATTGGCCCGATGGCGGATCACGGCCATCATGGCGAAGGCCAGCATGACCAGCGACACGTGGCGATGCCATCCGTGCCACGAGCGGGTTTCATTGTGATCGAGGCCAAGCTCGTTCTTCGTGGTCTCGAAGCTGTCCTCGATTGCCCAGCGATGTCCCTCGACAAGGACGAGGGTCTGGATGTCTGTTCCCGCTGGACACCAGGTCGAGAAGAAGGCGAGATCGCCATCACCGATGTTGCGGCGAACCAGCAGGCCACGCGTCCACAGACCGGATCTGCTCTCGTCATATTCGGATGCGTCGAGGTCGGCGAGTTCGCAATAGATCCAGTCGTGAAGCCTTGCGCCCTTGGTGCCGTCACCCGCCGACAGGCGCTGCCAGGCGGCAGGATCGAAGCTTTGTACGATCTCGTCGGCGCGACCCGCGACTGCAGGCTTGCCGTGCCAAGATCCGAAGTGATGGTTGGAGCCGACGCCCAGTACATAGCCCTTGCCGGCACGGCGCAGTGCCTGCTCGACATCACCGACACCATAGACGCTGTCCGCCGCCACCCAAGCGAAGGGAAGCTGGGCAGCGATCGCCCGGTCGATCATCTGCACCGCGAGTGCCGGCTTGGTCGCAAACATCGTCCCGGTCGGCACATGCGTTGCCGCCAGCCTGGCCGGATCGCTTGCCCAGGCCTTGGGCAGATAGAGCGCCCGGTCGATAAGAGCATGGCCATGGCGAGACACATACGCTGCAAAGACACCGATCTGGCAGTTGGTGATCTTACCGGCAGAGCCGGTGTACTGCCGCGCCACACCGCAGGAGGCCTTGCCCTGTTTGAGAAAGCCGGTCTCGTCGATGACCAGAACCGCATCCGCCACGGCCAGTGTTTCAACGACATAGTCACGCAAGATGTCGCGCAAGCTATCCGCATCCCACCGGCCCCGGCCAAGCAGCGCTTGCTGGCGCCAGGGACCCGGATCACCCGCCGCCTCGGCTCGCATCCAGCCGGTCTTGCGGCGCTCGTCGCCGAGCAGCCCGTCAAGAAATTGCCCAGCCGATGCCGCAACACGCTCCTGCGTGAACAAGCCCCGCATCCGCGCCTTCACGTCCCGCAGCGAAGACGCCCATAACTCCAGTGTCGTCTCGATCGATGCGCTCGACATCCATGACCTCCCATGCATGGTAAGTCATTGATTCAGAGTTCGCCACAAAACGCAACTGTAATGCTAATGCGCCAGGAACAGCGGCACCGGCGCATTGGCCAGCAGCCCGCGTGTCACCCCGCCAAACAGCGTTTCACGCAACCGCGAATGGCCATAAGCGCCCTGTACCAGAAACGCCGCGCGGCGTTCGGAAATGACGGCACGGATCACCGCTTCCACACCTTCGCCGCTGTCACCGCGTTCGATGATGGTGGCGCTGACGCCGTGGCGTGATAGCCAGATTGCTGCGTCGCGGGCCGGAAAATCGCTGGGTTTTTCGGCGACGGTCAGCAGTTCGACACTTTCGGCCTGGCGCAGCAGCGGCAGCGCCAGCCGCGTGGCGATGGCGGCTTCCTGTGATCCGTCCCAGGCGATGAGTGCGGTGCCGGTGACGGCAATACCACGGCTGGCGGCGGGCACTGCACAGACGAGGCTGGGCGCACGGATGGCGACATCGCCAGTGGTCGCCACCTGCGCGCCGGCGTTGCTGGCGAACGGCCCGCTGCTCATCACCACAACATCGGCGAGCCGCGCCGCTTCGCTCAACCGCTCGACGACATCGCCGTCGCGGCTCAGCCAGTTCCAACTGACACCTTCGGCCTGCAGACGCGCTTCGACCGCAACGCGTTCGGTGCGGCGCTGGGCGTTGATCGCTTCGACCAGCGCGGTGACAGGGAAGGCCCCCATCGCCGGCTCACCAAGCGCATAGGCTGCATAGGGCGTAACCTGCATGCAGGCGAGATGCCCGCCAAAGGCGCGCGCCAGATCGAAAGCGGCCTGCAGCCGCGCGCCCTGCCCTTCATCGGGCTCGATATGTACAAGAATGGTTTTCATGACGAACCTCCCATGATGATCCCGACGATCATAAGGGAACCATGGCCCCGCCTAGGCGCGCCGGCATTGACCAAGATCAAACGAAAGCCAAGTTTTCGATTGTCAGGTTACTTCTTCGGCGGCCTCTGCCAGCGCGGCACTGTTGCGGATGATTACCGCCCTGCCACCCGGCAGATCGATGATGCCGGCGGCGCGCAGCCGGGTCATCTGACGACTGACGGTTTCGATGGTCAAGCCGAGCAGATCGGCGATTTCGCCTCGGCTGAGCGGCAGATCGAAGCCCACCGGGCCGACCCCGGCGAGTGCAGGCTGGCAATCACTGGTCGCCAGCCGACGCCGCATGTCATCCAGAAAGCCAGCAACGCGCGCCATGGCGGTTGCGTGGCCCATGCGCATCAACCAGCGCCGCGCCCGGTCAAGCTCGGCGAGCGTGCGTTGCAACAATTTTTGTTCCATCTGGCGGTGTTCGGCCAGAGCGCGTTCGAAATCGGCACGCGGAAACACGCACAATTCCACATCGGTGAGCGCCACCACATCGTGATCGTCAGCCTCGGCAAAGGGCCGGCCGATGAAATCCCCGGGATACAGCAGCCCCACGATCGCCTCGCTCCCACCCGAAGTCACGCTCGATATCTTCATTACCCCGGATTGCACATTGGCGCAGACGAACGGCGGATCATCGGCACGGACCAGCGTGTCGCCGCGCCCCAGCCGACGCGGCACCCCCAGCCGGGACAGGCCGGCCAGTTCCGCGTCGTTCAAGCTGCCGCACAACGCCTTGTCGCGCACACCGCAGACGCTGCATTGTCTGGTCATTGCCGAGGGCCTCTCCTCAACAGCCAGTGTAGCCCGGAAACCGGCCCCCTTGCCAGCAATTAACGTGTCAACCCCGGCTGCGCAGGGCAACGACCAACCCAATCATGGCAAGTGCCCCGCCCGCCAGCGCCAGCGGCGTCCAGATATAGGCTTCGAACGCCGTCGACAGCGCCATCGCCACCACCGGCACCACGACACCATTATACGCTGCCTTACCGGCTCCCAAGCCACGGATGATCGCATAGTAAAGGCTGAACGCCACCGCCGAAGCGACAATGCCGAGATAGACCAACCCGCCGAGATAGGCGGGCGACAGGTCGATCACCGGCGGCCCGGCAAGCACCCAGGCGACGATGACATTGAACAATCCGCCATAGGCCATCGACCATGCCAGCCCGCCTTCGATCGGCAGCGACCGGCCAAGCGGGCTCGCCTGCATGACATTGGCTACGCTGGCCGACAGCACGCCGCCGAACGCAAGCGCAAGGCCGAGCAGGATTGTCGCAGAGTCGACCCCCGGCATCATCAGATCGCGCGCCACCATCATGCCTACCCCGACAAGGCCGATCAGACCACCGATGGCAAAGCGCAGGCTGGTGCGCTGCCCGAGGAATAGCGCCGACAAGATGGCATTGGGTACCAGCAGTAGCGCGAAACTCAGCGCCACCAGCCCCGACGGCAGATACTGTTCAGCGCGGTAGACCAGGTTGAAATTGAGCGTGAACTGCATCACTGCGGCGACCACCGCAAAGCCATGGCCGCGCCAGCCGATGCGCAGGCTGCGCCGGGCGGCCAGGCAGACGACAAGCATCACCGATCCCCCGAGCAAAAACCGCCACGCCACCGACCAGGACGGCGGCACCACCCCCAATTGTGTCTTGATGACCAGCCAAGTCGAACCCCAAATCAAGGTTATGATGGCAAAATACAGCGCCAGCCTCGGCGTGAAGCGTTCAGCGGTCGCAGGCCCGGCCGTCATGCCTGCCGCCCGGCGCGGGAAGGCTGAAGCACCATGATGATCAACCCAGCGCGTCGATGAGGGCGTCGATATCGGCGTCGGGTGTGTCCCAGGCGATTACGAAGCGGGCTTCGTTGGCACCCGCCGCGCCCCAATCGTAAAAACCGAAACCGGCTTCCCGCAGCCGCTCAGGCTCGCCGGGACTGAGTTGGACGAAAATCTCGTTGGCCTCGACCGGGTAAAGCAGCCGGTCGGCAAGCCTTTCGGCGATACGCGCCGCGCCGGCATTGGCACGTGCCGCGTTGCGCAGCCAGACATCGTCGCCGATCATCGCCAGCAGTTGCGCCGCCTGAAAACGGCCCTTGCTCGGCATCTGGCCGGCACGCTTGCGGCGGAAACGCAGGTCATCGGCAAGCGCTGCGTCGAACACCACGATCGCTTCGGCCGACAGCCCGCCGTTCTTGATGGTCCCGAAGCTGAGAATATCGATTCCGGCGCGGCAGGTAATGTCTGCCGGATGACAGCCGAGGCGCACCACGGCATTGGCAAAGCGCGCACCGTCCATGTGTACCCGCCAGCCCTGCGCCCTGGCATGGCCAGCGAGCGCGGCGACTTCGGCCACGCTGTAGACGGTACCGGCCTCGGTGGCCTGGGTGATCGAAAGGGCCCGCGCCTGCACCTGGTGAACATCGCCGCGATGCGCCGCCAGTCCTGCGGCAAGGCCCGCCGGCGTCAGCTTGCCGGCAACGCCGGGTACCAGCAACAGGCTGGCACCGCCGGTGAAGAACCCCGGCGCACCGCATTCATCGACCTGGATATGCGCTTCGTCATGGCAGACGATGGCGCCATAGGGCGGCACCAGCGCCGCCAGTGCCAGTGCATTGGCCGCCGTACCGGTGACCACCGGGAACACTGCGCATGGCGCACCGAACAGATCGCCGAACGCTGCATCAAGCCGCGCCGACAGCGCATCGCCATCATAGCCCGATCGGGACGCCGGGGCTGCGCCAGAGATGGCGGCCAGCACTTCCGGGCAAGGAGCAGCGGCATTGTCGGAATAGAAGTTCATGACCATGGCGCTAACGGCCGCAGTGGCGCCGGTCAACGCCGGGAAATGTCAGGCGAGCGTCGCCGTGATACCGCAGCCGCCAAAAGAAACACGGCAGCGCCCGGGTGGACGCTGCCGCGATCATGGCCCGGGATACCGCGATCAGAACCCGATCGTCAGGGTCGCGCGCGCACCATGGTTGGTGTTGTTGTCACCAACCACACCCGAATAACCGACGCCCAGGGTGATCTTCTGCGACACGGTGAAGCTCGCCTGAGCTTCGAGGGCAAGCGCATCCTTGTCGAGCGACACCGTCGATACGCTATAGGGTGCGTTAACGCCCAGGATGACGAGGTTGCTGGCGGCACCGCGGTCACCCATGGTGCGCTGCCAGCCCGCCGAACCCGACAGTGTCGCCACGCCAGTGGTGAACGCAGTGCGCATCCCCAACGTGGTCAGGGTCACATCGCTGCTCTGGGCAATGCCGGTTACGCCCGCGATCCCGCCGGTTTCGGCAAATGCCTTGGATTTCACCTTGGCATAAGCAGCGCGAACAAACGGCTCGATCCGGCTGTTGTCAGCCTTGACGAGATCAAAGGCTACTTCGCCGAACAACTGGTAGGACATGCCATCAATCTGTCCGTTCAAGGCCTGGCCAAGGCCCGGAGCGGTGATGGCGCGGGAACCATCGGCATTGCTGCTGGCGATCGAACCGCCGCCGCCGATGGCGAAGCCCGAGCCGTCCTGCCGATAGCCGCCATAGACCGCGCCGCCGACGCTTTCGACTTTCGACTTGCCGAGGCTGCCGAGGTCCAAATCGGTATGGGTATAGTGGAACATGCCACCAACCGTGAAGCCATTGGCGGCGAAGTCGATCCCCGTCAGCACACCGCGCTGTTCAGTGGTGAAGCGACTGCCAACGCCATCGGCACGAGCGGTGCCCCACGAACCGGCTGCACGCAGCCAGAAAGTGGTCGACTTGCCCGCGTTTTCGCTGGTCACCGACTTGCTGCCGACGATAGTCGAAAGGCCGGCATTCAGGCGATCAAAGACAGCTTCCCGAACTACACGCGTGTCATCTAGGATGGCCCGACGTTCGGCACTGTGCAATTCGCCTGAAAGCTGGTTGAGCGCCGATGGCAGGTTTGCCCCCTGGGTATAGAGCGCGAAGAATGCCTGTGGGTTGTAACCACCATGCACTGCCGCATCAAAGGCATTGGCCACCGCCAATGCGTTGGGCGCAAGGTTGCTGCCGCCGAGCGTAACAAGCGAATTTGGTGCAAGACGCAGGATGACCGAGGTCGCATCATATACAAGGACTGGCGCAAAGGCCTGACCGTAGTTGCCGAGCGACGTGGTAGCAAAGGTGCCGGTCCGCGATGAACCCGAAACCAGCGTATAGCTTTGATTGAAGGTCGTGAACGGGAGGCCTGCCACCGTGACGGTCAGGTCGCCGGCGGTCATCGCTGCCCCCGTTGCCGTGACGCGGTCGGCGGTTGCCGGGTTGAGATCAACGGCAAGCGTCGAGCCCATTGCCAGGTTGAGCGCACCATTGACCGGCAACGTCGCGATCGAGCCGAAGGTTGCTCCGGGTGTGACCGTCGCGCCTGACTGCGCTGTCAGCGCACCGACCGTGCCCGTACCGGCCAGCGAGGTGCCCATCTGTAGCGTTACTGCCGAATTGGCCAGCGAACCGGTGACGTTCAGGCGGCCGACGGTTACCGTCGTCGGGCCGGTCACGGTGTTGGCCGAAGCGATGACAAGCACGCCGACACCCTGTTTGGTGATCGAACCCGTGCCCGAAATTACCTGGTTCAAAGTGGCATCGGTCAGTTGGTTGAAGACCAGCGCAGCGTTGTTGAGAATACCGCCCGACCCCAGTGTCGCGACGCTGCCGACCAGCGTGCCGGCGGTGATCGTGGTGCCGCCGGTGAAAGTGTTGGCACCCGCCAGCGTCAGCGCGCCGTCACCCAGCTTGGTGATGCGACCGCTGCCACCGACCACGCTGCTGAACGTCAAGGCGTTGGCTGCCGTATTGATAGCGCCGGCACCGGCGAAGTTGATCAGGTTGGCAATCGCCAGATTGTTGGCATTGGCGAGCAACGTGCCGCTGTTCATCGTTATCGTGCCGGAACCGAGCGACGTCGTATTGGCAAAGCCGAGTGTGCCGGCGTTGAGGATCGTACCGCCGGTATAGATATTGGGCGCGGCCAGGTTGAGCGCGCCGGTGCCGGCTTTGAAGAGGTTGCCCGCGCCACTGATCGGGCCTGCCAGCGTCAATGTGTTGGCACCGGTATCGATCGTGCCGGCACCCGCCGTCGTGATGGCGTTGGCAAGCGTCAGGTTGCTGGCGCCTGCCGCCAGCGTCGTGCCGCCCGCCATCACCAGTGCACCGGCGCCCAAGGCGCTGTCACTGCCGGCAATGATCGTGCCGAGTTGCAGGTCGGTGCCACCGGCATAGCTGTTGCTGGCGGTGAGCGTGACCGAGCCGCCGCCCTGCTTGATGATCGAGCCGGCGCCGGTAATCGGCGCGGCGATCGTCACATTGGCGCCGGTTGCGGCGAACAAGACGCCCGCGCCGGCCGTGGTCAGCGAGCCTTCAATACCGGCAGCGAGCGTATAGCCATCGATGGCGAACTGCAGCATCTCGAAAGCCTGCGGTCCGTCGATGGTCACAGTGCCCGCTGCACCCTGGAAGATACCGATGGTGCTCTGCCAGTTGGTGTTGAGCATGCTCGGGGCAGCGCCGGTCCAATTGCTGGTCAGTGGGCCCCAGGTACCGGAACCGCCACTGC
>CAJAHV010000309.1 GCA_903939555.1 uncultured Alphaproteobacteria bacterium
CCGCCTGGCTGTGCTGCCCGCCATCATCCGCGATTTCAATGCGCTGGCTGCGGCGCGTCGCGGCGAAATCAGCGCGCGGGTCACCGCCGCGCGGGCGCTCACCGCCACCCAGCAAAAGGCGCTCGCTGCCAAGCTCAAGGCGGGCCTTGGGCGCGACGTCGCGCTCGACATCACCATCGACCCTGCGATCCTTGGCGGACTCATCGTCCGCGTCGGCAGCCGCATGATTGATTCATCGTTGAAAACCCGGCTCGATTCGCTCGGCCAGGCACTGAAGGGCTAAACTCATGGACATCAACGCCGCCGAAATCTCGCGGGTCATCAAGGACCAGATCGCCAACTTCGGCACCGATGCCGAAGTCTCCGAAGTCGGCCAGGTGCTGTCGGTCGGCGATGGTATCGCCCGCGTCCATGGGCTCGATAACGTCCAGGCCGGCGAAATGGTCGAATTCCCCGGCGGCATCAAGGGTATGGCGCTCAACCTCGAAGCCGATAACGTCGGCGTCGTCATCTTCGGTTCGGACGCCGGCATCAAGGAAGGCGACACCGTCAAGCGCACCGGCACCATCGTCGACGTTCCCGTCGGCAAGGGCCTGCTCGGCCGCGTGGTGGATGGTCTTGGCAATCCGATCGACGGCAAGGGCCCGTTGACCGACGTCACCCGTTCGCGCGTCGAAGTGAAGGCTCCGGGCATCATCCCGCGCACGTCGGTGCACGAACCGATGCAGACCGGCCTGAAGGCGCTCGACGCCCTCGTCCCCGTCGGCCGTGGCCAGCGCGAACTGATCATCGGCGATCGCCAGACCGGCAAGACCGCCGTCGCCATCGACACCTTCATCAATCAAAAGGCCGCCAACGCCGGCACCGATGAATCGAAGAAGCTGTATTGCATCTATGTCGCCGTCGGCCAGAAGCGTTCGACCGTCGCCCAGATCGTCCGCGCCCTCGAAGAAAATGGCGCGATGGAATATTCGATCGTCGTCGCCGCTACCGCGTCGGAGCCAGCCCCGCTGCAGTTCCTCGCGCCCTACACCGGCTGCACGATGGGCGAATATTTCCGCGACAATGGCATGCACGCCGTCATCGTTTATGACGATCTGACCAAGCAGGCCGTCGCCTATCGCCAGATGTCGCTGCTGCTGCGCCGCCCGCCGGGCCGCGAAGCCTATCCGGGCGATGTGTTCTACCTCCACTCGCGCCTGCTCGAGCGTGCCGCCAAGATGAATTCCGACAATGGTTCGGGCTCGCTGACCGCGCTGCCGATCATCGAAACCCAGGCCGGCGACGTTTCGGCGTACATTCCGACCAATGTGATCTCGATCACCGATGGCCAGATCTTCCTTGAAACCGAATTATTCTATCAGGGCGTCCGCCCGGCGATCAACGTCGGCCTGTCGGTGTCGCGCGTCGGTTCGGCAGCGCAAACCAAGGCGATGAAGAAGGTTGCCGGCACCATCAAGCTGGAACTGGCGCAGTACCGCGAAATGGCGGCGTTTGCGCAGTTCGGCTCCGATCTCGATGCCTCGACCCAGCGCTTGCTCAACCGTGGGGCGCGGCTGACCGAACTGCTCAAGCAGGGCCAGTACAAGCCGATGCCGTTCGAAGAGCAGGTCGTTTCGATCTTCGCCGGCGTCAACGGCTTCATCGACACCATCCCGGCCAAGGATGTGACGCGCTTCGAAGCGTCGCTGCTGGCCTTCGTGCGTGCCGACCATGCGGCGCTGCTGACCGACATCCGCGACAAGAAGGACCTGTCGGCCGATACGACCGCAGCCCTGAAGACGCTTATCGGTGCCTTCGCCAAGACGTTTGCGTAAACCAACAGCACTGTCATCCCGGGTTTGACCCGGGACCCAGCTTCTTCTGGGAGACAGGGCGACAAGAAAACTGGGTCCCGGGTCAAGCCCGGGATGACAGAAGGACAAGATGGCAAGCCTCAAAGCCCTCAAGATGCGCATCACTTCGGTGAAGTCGACGCAAAAGATCACCAAGGCGATGAAAATGGTCGCTGCGGCGAAACTGCGCCGTGCGCAGGAAGCCGCCGAAGCCGCGCGCCCCTATTCCGAACGCATGGCCAGCGTCATGGCGTCACTCGGTGCCACCGTCCAGGTTGGCCCCGAATCGCCGCGCCTGCTCGCCGGCACCGGCAAGGACCAGGTGCATCTGCTGGTCATCTGCTCATCGGAACGCGGCCTCGCTGGTGGTTTCAACACCAACATCGCCCGTCTCGCCCGCAAGAAGATGGAAGCGCTGCTCGCCGAGGGCAAGACCGTCAAGCTGCTGTTCGTCGGCAAGAAGGCGCGCGCGCCGTTCATGCGGACGCACAGCGACCTGATTATCGGCTATCTCGACCAGACCGCGATCAAGAACGTCGCCTTTGTCGATGCCAAGGCCATCGCCGACGATGTCACCAGCCGCTTCGAAGCCGGTGAATTCGATGTCGCGCACCTGTTCTTTGCGCGCTTCCGTTCGGCGCTGGTCCAGGAACCGACCGAAATCCAGATCATCCCTGCCGCGCTGCCGGCCGCTGCCGCCGTCGAGGCCAAGCCGAGCGACGCTGCCCCGGCGGCTGTCGAATATGAACCCGACGAGGAAGTCATTCTCGCCGAACTGCTGCCGCGCAACCTGTCCGTCCAGATCTTCCGCGCCCTGCTGGAAAATGCCGCGTCCGAACAGGGCAGCCGCATGACAGCAATGGACAATGCGACGCGCAACGCCGGCGACATGATCAAGAAACTCACCATCACCTATAACCGCACGAGACAGGCCGCGATCACCAAGGAATTGATCGAGATCATCTCGGGCGCCGAAGCGCTTTAAGGAGCAAGCCCCATGGCAAACACCACCAACAACGTCGGCCGCGTGTCGCAGGTCATCGGCGCCGTCGTCGACGTGCATTTCGACAGCGATCTGCCGGCAATCCTTTCGGCGCTGGAAACCAAGGTCGGCGGCAACCGCCTCGTCCTCGAAGTTGCCCAGCATCTCGGTGAAAACACCGTGCGCACCATCGCCATGGACGCGACCGATGGTCTCGTCCGCGGACAGGAAGTCACCGACACCGGCTCGCAGATCCGCGTGCCGGTCGGCCCTGCCACGCTCGGCCGCATCCTCAACGTCATCGGCGAACCGATCGACGAAATGGGTCCGGTGAATGCCGAAACCACCATGCCGATCCATGCCGAAGCACCGCTGTTCGTCGACCAGTCGACCGAAAGCGCCATCCTCGTCACCGGCATCAAGGTCATCGATCTCATCGCGCCTTACGCCAAGGGCGGCAAGATCGGCCTGTTCGGCGGCGCCGGCGTCGGCAAGACCGTGCTCATCCAGGAACTGATCAACAACATCGCCAAGGGCCATGGCGGCACCTCGGTGTTCGCTGGCGTCGGCGAACGCACCCGCGAAGGCAATGATCTTTACCACGAATTCCTCGAGGCCGGCGTCATCGCCAAGGACGAGAATGGCAACGCCACCTCGGTCGGTTCCAAGGTCGCGCTCGTGTTCGGCCAGATGAACGAACCCCCCGGCGCCCGCGCTCGCGTCGCGCTGTCGGGCCTGACCAACGCCGAATATTTCCGCGATGTCGAAGGCCAGGACGTGCTGTTCTTCGTCGACAACATCTTCCGCTTCACCCAGGCGGGTTCGGAAGTGTCGGCACTGCTCGGCCGCATCCCGTCGGCCGTGGGCTATCAGCCGACGCTGGCTACCGACATGGGCCAGCTGCAGGAGCGCATCACCTCGACCAACAAGGGTTCGATCACCTCGGTGCAGGCGATCTACGTGCCCGCCGACGATCTTACCGATCCGGCACCGGCAACCTCGTTCGCCCACTTGGACGCGACGACAACGCTCAGCCGCTCGATCGCCGAACTCGGCATCTATCCGGCGGTCGATCCGCTCGATTCGACCAGCCGCGTTCTCGAACCGCGTACCGTCGGCGAAGAACATTACGCCGTCGCCCGCTCGGTCCAGGAAGTGCTGCAGAAGTACAAGAGCTTGCAGGACATCATCGCCATTCTGGGCATGGATGAGCTGAGCGAAGAAGATAAGCTCGTCGTGTCGCGCGCCCGCAAGATCCAGCGCTTCCTGTCGCAGCCGTTCCACGTCGCCGAAATCTTCACCGGCACGCCGGGTGTGTTCGTCAAGGTGGAAGACACGATCAAGGGCTTCAAGGCCATCGTCGCCGGTGAATATGATCACCTGCCCGAAGCCGCCTTCTACCTTGTCGGCACTATCGAAGATGCCGTTGCCAAGGCCGCCAAGCTGGCCGCCGAAGCCGCATAAGCACTTCTCCCCTCTCCCCTCCTGCGCTCTTCGCACAGGCGCAAGCAGGGGTGGGAGAGGGCGAATCGCGCGAAACGCGGCGGGGTGAGGGGTCTCCCGCCGTCGTATTGAAGGTAACCCCTCACCCCGGGCCGCGCGTCGCGCGTCTCTCGCCCTCTCCCGCAAGGGGAGAGGGAAGTAAGGGCAGAACGAAAATGGCCGATCTTTTCAGCTTCGAACTCGTCTCCCCCGAACGGCTGTTGTCGTCGGGCAAGGTCGCCATGGTCGTGGTGCCCGGCGCCGAGGGTGATTTCGCCGTCCTGCCCGGCCATGCGCCGATGATGAGCACGATCCGCCCCGGCGCGATCGCGGTCTATGAAGCCGATATGACGACGCTGACCCGCCGCATTTTCGTCGATGGCGGCTTTGCCGAAGTCAGCGAAACCGGCCTGACCATCCTCGCCGAATCCGCCACCGCCATCGCCGATATCGACCCGGCCAAGGTCGCGACCGATCTCGCCGCCGCGCGCAGCGCCGGCAACGAAAAGGCTGTCGCCCGGCTCGAAGCCATGCAGGCAGCAGTCGTCAACTAAAGTTACATCCCGCTCTCCCGCAGGTGGGAGAGGGGTGCTTTACCTTGCCGTCGTGGCCACGGCACAGGCCGCGAACAGCAACAGACCGGCACTGCGGTTGCTCCGGAACAGCACCAGAACCGCCTCGGGCCGCGTGTCGGACAGCCGCCAGACCTGCCAGCCGAAGTGCGCGGCGAGCGGCAACAGCCCCGCCAGCACCAGCAAATCGGGCCGCACTGCCCATAAAGCCGCCCCCCAGCACGCCAGCGCCGCGCCGTAAAAGCCCGCAACGCCCACCCGCGCCCGCGCCCCCAGCGCCCGCGCCGATGATTTTATCCCCGCCAGCGCGTCATCCTCGATGTCCTGCAGCGCATAGATCGTGTCGTAACCCAGCGTCCACGCCACGCCGCCGGCATAGAGCAGCAGCATTGCGGCATCGGGATCGGCAATCGCGGCATAACCGACCAGCGCCCCCCAGTTGAACGTCAACCCCAGCCACGCCTGCGGCCACCAGGTAATTCGCTTCATGAACGGGTAGCCGGCAACCAGAATCAGGCTGGCCACCGCTACGCCCTGCGCCAGCGGGCGCAATTGCAGCACAACGAGAAGCCCCAAAAGCGACAGCGCCACTGCAAAAACCAGCGCGCGCCGGACCGAAACCGCCCCGCTCGCCACCGGCCGCGCCCGGGTGCGCGCCACCTGTGCATCGAGATCGCGATCGATGATGTCGTTCCACACGCACCCTGCCGAGCGCATCACGAGGCTGCCGAAGCCGAACCACAGCAACAACATGCCATCGGCAACCAGCCCGCCCGCCAGCGCCACCCCCCAGGCACAGGGCCAGAACAGCAGCCATGACCCCGCAGGTCGGTCGAGCCGCGCCAGCCGCGCATAGGGCTGCACGCCCCCCGGTAGCCGGTCGACCCAGCCACGGGTGGCATCGGGGGTTGGTTTCGCTGCGGGCGGGATGATGCTAGCCATGCCCCCATGAGCGAAAACGCCCCCGATCTGTCAACAACACAGCTGTCGACGACCCCGCGACTCTATGTCGAAATGCCGCTGTCGGCCGGTACGACCATCGCGCTGCCGCCGCCGCAATCGCATTATCTGGGCAGCGTCATGCGCCGCCAGCCCGGTGATCTGGTGCGCCTGTTCAACGGCAGCGCCGGCGAATGGGCGGCACGGGTCGACAGCGTTGGCAAGAAAATCGTCACTTTGGTCGCCGTCGAACAGTCCGCGCCGCAGGAAATCGTCCCCGATTTGTGGCTCTGTGCCGCGCCGTTGAAGCGCGGACGCATCGACTGGGTGGCGGAAAAGGCCTGCGAACTCGGCGTTGCGCGGCTTGTGCCAGTGGTCACCCGCCGCACCATCGTCGACAAACTCAACCTCGATCGCCTGCGCGCCCATATGGTCGAGGCCGCCGAACAATGCGGCCGCACCGCGCTGCCCACTGTCGATGAACCCGTCAGCCTCGCCGCACTGCTGCGTGACTGGCCCGCTGGCCGCGCCCTCATCTTCGCCGATGAAGCCGGCGGCGAACCCCTGGCCAGCCTCTGCCCGCGCGTGCCGGCCCCGGCGGCAATCCTCATCGGCCCCGAAGGCGGCTTCACCGCCGAAGAACGCATCGCCATCCGCGCCGTCCCGAGCGCCGTCGCCGCCAGCCTCGGCCCCCGTATCCTGCGCGCCGATACGGCAGCAGTGGCGGCGGTGGCGGTGTGGCAGGCGCTGGTGGGCGACGCCTGAGGGTCAGCACAGTGCTTCCGGAGGCTCTTACTGAATTGGCCGTCGGCACGCATGCGCCAGCACAAACCGGACACCGCCTAACCCGGCACCATATTGATCACCCGTTCCGCCGCTGCATCCACGGCATCGCGGCTCCAGCGGAAGGGGATGTGCTGGCCGGCGGCCCATAGCGGGAACAGGTCGCGGTAATGCGCGCTGGCGGCGTTGCCTGATTGGCCCGGGGTGTTGATGATGACGCTGTTGTCCCAGGCCCCGACATCGAGCACCATGCGCACCGAAGCCCCGGCATTGAGGCGGAAATCGGCGCGCGGCGTCGCTGCCATCACTGTCGAGCCATCGCCGTCGAGCGGCAGCGGCCCGACACGGCGTTCGGCTTCCCGCCCGGCGATGGTCAGCGCCGGCACGAAATCGGCGCTGTGCAGCGTGCCCCAGCGCCACAGCGTGGCATCGGGACCGAGTCTGGTCTGGGCCTCGCGCCACGCGGCACCCAGCGTGGCGCGCAACAGCGGCGCCCGGGCCGCGGCGGCGAGCAGGTCGTTCCGGCCCTCCAGCGTGTCGACGATGCCTTCCGGCGTCGGCCGGCCGAAATCGGCACGGGCAGCCGGGGCGACCAGCGCCGCCACCATGGCATCGGGCAGATGCCGGCGCAGCCAGACTTCATACAGCGCGGCGGCCGGTGATTCGGCCCCGACACGGCCATCCCAGCTGCGCAGCAGCGTTATCGCGGCAGCTTCGGCGGGGTCGTCACTGGCCAATCCGGCCAGCACCGCCACAAAGCGCCGCGCCAGCGGGCTGGTGACATCGGCTTGCAGGTCCATCGCATCGGTCAGGCTGAAGCGGGGTTTGCTGGTGATGACCTCCTCGATGCGGGTGATGCGCGAGCGGTCGGCCCATTCGAAACCGAGCGGGATCGTGTAGCCGGTGGGCAGGTTCTGGGCGTTGGCGGTGGCGATCCAGCCGCTCGCCGGGTTGAATAGTTGCGGCAGCACCGCCGGTTGGCGCAGCCCCCGCCAGCGATAGGCGTCGCCCGCCGGCACCGGCAACAGGCCATCGCCGCCGGCACGATCGGGGGCGAAACCCGCTGCGGTCCAGCCGATGTCGCCCCGGCGATCGGCGAACAACAGGTTGAGCGGTGGCGCCCCCCAATGGTCGCGCGCCGCCATGAAGCTGGTCCAGTCGGTCGCCCGCCATGCCCAGGCGGCATTGAAATAGGCCGACGCACCGGGCCGGGTCCAGGTGGCGCGCAGCGCGAAGCGGGTGCCGTCGGGCGCTGTGTGGATGACCGGGCCATCGTCGCTGTATTCGAGCGTCACCCGGCGCTCGCCGCCACCGGCCACCGGCACCGTCTCGGTGATGCTGGCAACCTTGGCGCCGGGCGGCAGCACGACCAGATCCTGCTGGTCGGTGTAGAAGATGGTCAGCGCCCAGCCGATATCATTGTTGTGGCCAAAGCTGATGCCGGGCAGCGCCGGTTCGCCGGCGCCGGCGATATTGAGCCCCGGCGCTTCGAGATGGCTGATGTAGCGCAGCGACGGGACGCTGTGTTCCCGGTGCGGATCGCCGGCCAGGATCGGCCGGCCGGTGGCCGATCGTCCCGGCGCGATCACCCAGTTGTTGGAACCGTCGCGGCGTTCCGGGTCGGCGGCATCGGCAAGGGTGATGATCTGCTTGCCATCGAACACCACCCCGGCGGTGCCGAGATCATAATTGCTGAGCACATCGGGCGGGATGCGGCAGGGGTCCAACCCCTTGGGCAA
This sequence comes from uncultured Alphaproteobacteria bacterium, assembly GCA_903939555.1. Taxonomy (GTDB): domain Bacteria; phylum Pseudomonadota; class Alphaproteobacteria; order Sphingomonadales; family Sphingomonadaceae; genus Sandarakinorhabdus. The sequence goes on from CAJAHV010000309.1 coordinate 8,333, forward strand.
GGTCAGCTTGTGCGCCGGGCTGAGCGGGCGGCGCAGCGGTTCGAGCTTCACATCGCCGCCGCACAGCGCCCGGGCGCGCGCCACTTCGCTGGCGAGGTTGCTGGCCAGCGCATTGGAACGGATGCGCACCACGTCATCGGCGCTCCACAGTTCGGGAACGGAGCCGGTTGCGCTGAACTCCACCGGCAGCGGCTGGCGGCCGGCGCGGGTGTCGGCAACAAAGGCATTGATGCCGGCGGTGAAAGCAACGGTCCAGTCGCGCGCTTCGGCGGGGTAGTTTGCCCATTCGGCGGCAAGGTCGCCGCGATAGAGCAGCAGCCGGCTGGCGCGATCCTGCGTGACGAATTCCGGCCCGAAACTCGCCGCCAGCCGCCCCAGCCCGCGCTTGCGCCACAGGTCTATCTGCCACAAGCGGTCACGCGCGACGGCATAGCCTTGCAGGAAAAACGCATCGCGGGGACTGGCGGCGCGGATGTGCGGGATGCCCCAATGGTCGATTATGATGCTGCCGGAGGCGGCAAGGCCGGGCAGGGCGCGGCTCTCCTGCCGCACGGCGGGAGCGATTTCGGCGTGTGCGGGGGCAATGAACGCCGTCAGCAACAGCAACGGCAACAGGCGTTTCATCGATTTCCTCCGGGACAACAACAGCCAGTCGACCCCGACCGGCCGCCGCTGTCAACCGGGGGGCGCTATTCCGCCGCCAGCGCCACCGCCGGGCGGGATTGCGGGCCGCGCACCAGCGTGCCGGGCAGCGCGCCGGTCATCGTGCCGTTGCGGAAGGTGACCTCGCCATTCTTGATGGTCAGCACATAGCCGACGGCCTTTTGCAGCAAGCGCTTGCCACCGGCGGGCAAATCAAAGGCCATCCATGGCGCGCCGAGCTTGAGCGCCTTCATGTCGATGAGGTTGATATCGGCAAGCAGGCCGGGGCGCAGTTCGCCGCGATCGTGCATGCCATACAGCCGCGCCGTATCGCTGCACTGGCGCCGGATCGCGTTTTCGATGGCGATCGTGCCGCGCGTGCGGTCACGCACCCAATGCTGGAGCAGAAAGGTCGGCGAGGCGGCATCGCAGATAGTGCCGCAATGCGCGCCGCCATCCGACAGCGAGATGACGACATCGTCGCGGTGGAGCAGCCCCTCGACGAAATCGAGATTGCCATCGGCATAGTTGAGGATGGGGAAATAGATGAAGCCGGTGCCGCCATCGGCCGACAGCAGATCATAGGTATATTCGGCCGGGCTGACCCCGGCGGCAGCGGCGCGGGCTGCAATGCTGTCGGCAGCGGTCGGTTCATAGTTGAAGTCCGCGCCCATTTCATAGTGCAGGGCAAAGCCTTGCGTCACGACCTGGAGCAACCCGGCAATGTCTGACGGCGGAATGACATCGGGCTCGGCGAGCAGTTTTGCCTTCCAGGCCGGGTTGGAAATGCGCGCCCATTGTTCGGCCCAGGGCGCCGCATCGATCTCGGCCCAGCTTGGCTTGAACTTGAAGGGGTGGACGGTGCCGCGCCACGCCATCAGGATGCCGTTGCCGCGCAATGCGATCTGGGCGACGATATTGGCGCCAGCGGCGTTCCACTTCGCGGTTTCGGCCATCTGCTCTTCCCAGGGCAGCTCCTTGGCAATCGATTGCAGCATGGCAAAGGTGACGGGCAGGCCGGTTTCCTGGCTCAACGCGCCCATCCAGCCGAATTCATCCCATTCGCGCTTGAGATCCGACGCCATTTCAAAGACGCCATGGCCGGCCCGGGCAACGGCGCGGCCGATGCCGATCAGTTCCTCCTTGGTCGCGGTCGTGCCTGGCACCAGCTCGCCATCGATCGATTTGTGGAGGACGGTGCGCGAGGTGGAAAAGCCCAGCGCCCCGGCCTTCAGCCCGTCCTCGACGATCGCCGACATCTGGGCGATCTCATGTTCGGTCGGCACTTCGTTGCGGGCGCCGCGATCGCCCATCACATAGGCGCGCACGGCGCCATGCGGGACGTGCGTCGCGACATCGATGGTGCGCGGACGCTTGGCCAGCGCGTCCATATATTCGGGGAAGGTTTCCCAATCCCAGGTCATGCCTTCGGCCAGCGCGGTGCCGGGAATGTCCTCGACACCTTCCATGAGGCCGATCAGCCAGTCATGCTTGTCGGGTTTGGCCGGCGCGAAACCGACGCCGCAATTGCCCATGACGACGGTGGTGACGCCGTGCCATGACGATGGTGCCATTTCCGAATCCCACGTCGCCTGGCCATCATAATGGGTGTGGATGTCGACAAAGCCGGGAGTGACATGCAAGCCCGTGGCATCGACTTCCTGACGGCCCGGACCGATTTTTGACCCGGCAGCGGTTGCGACCGCACTGATCCTCCCGCCATCGATGGCGATATCGCCGGTAAAGGCCGCAGCGCCGGTGCCATCGACGATCGTGCCGTTCCGAATGACCATGTCGTGCATCTTTGTCTCCATGTCCGATCTTGCCACAGCCTAAATCGGGAACGCATCAATGGCTAGGGTCGGGAGCGCCGAAACGGCGGCCAGACGGCAAAAGTCGCTGTTGGCGGGCGCTCCCGGCTCTGGCAATTCGCCGACCCACCACCTAGGGTGTGCTCGATACTGCGCTTGAGGAGCCGGCGTGAGTCCGATTGTCTATGCCTTTCCGGTGTTCCTCGTCACGATGGGGGTCGAGGCGTTGATCGCGCGGCGGCGCGGGCTGGCGATCTATGACGTGCCTGATGCGGTAACCAGCTTGCAGACCGGCATGCTCAGCCAGATTGCCGGGGTGTTCGCCCGGCTGCTGACCTTTGCGCTGTATGTTGCCGTTTATGATCGTTTTGCTGCCGGGACATGGCCGACCGACAATATCCTGCTCTGGGGGGTGGCGCTGCTGCTTTACGATTTCTGCTATTATTGGAATCACCGGCTTAACCATGAAGTCGGCGTGCTGTGGGCGGGCCATGTCGTCCATCACAATTCGGAATATTACAACCTGTCGACAGCGCTGCGGCAATCATCGACAAGCTGGGTGATCGGCTGGATCTTCACCCTGCCGCTCGCTGTGCTGGGGGTGCCGCCGGTGATGCTGGCGACGGTCGGGCTGATCGACCTGTTGTACCAATATTGGGTGCATACCCAACTCGTCGGGCGGATCGGCTGGTTCGAAAAGATCCTCGTGTCGCCGTCAAACCACCGCGTCCATCACGGCCAGAACGATTATTGCATCGACCGCAACTATGGCGGCATCCTGATCATCTGGGACCGGATGTTCGGCACCTATGCCGATGAACGCGCCGTCGAGCCGGTGGTGTTCGGGGTGAAAAAGCCGCTCGCCAGCTTCAATCCGGTGTGGGCCAACCTGCATTACTGGGCGGAACTGACCGGGGCATCGTGGCGGGCATCGGGCTGGCGCGCCAAATTGGGCGTCTGGCTGGCGCCGCCCGGCGGTTGGCCGGACGGGCCGCAGCCCGACTTCGACGCGGCCGGGTTCCGGCGCTTCGATCGTCACACGCCGACGGCGCTGCGCTGGTATGTGCTGGGCCATTATGCTGTTATCAACCTTATGCTGGCGCACTTCCTCGCCAGCCTCGACCGGCTCGGGATGGCGCAGCAGGTCGGCTATGCGGTGGTCATGACAGCGATGATGCTGGTGCTCGGCGGCCTGCTGGAGGGCCGGGCCTGGGCACGGTCGGCGGAGGTGGTGCGGCTGCTGGCGCTGGCCGGGGCGACACTGCTGCCCGACTGGTTCGGCTTTGCGGCGCCGCCGGGCGTTCGCGCTGCGCTGGTCGCGGCGGCGCTGGTCAGCGCGCTGTGGCTGATGCGCCGCCCGGCGCGGGTGGTGCAGGCCGCATGAACGGCGCTGGGGCTTCCGACTTGGTGCTGGCGCTGGTGTGTGCCGTGGTGATCCTGACCCAGCGCCGGGCGCGGCCGGGGGTGGCGTTGGCCGCCGGGTTGATCGGGCTGGCGGCGGCGATTGGCGTGCTGCGCTTTTCAGGGCTGGTGGCAATGACCGGGCCGAACAAGTTCGCATCGCTGCTATCGGCGGTCGCGGCGTTTCCGCTGCTGGCCTTCAGCCTGCGCTATCCGGCGTCGCGCGTCGCGCTGCACGTCGGCGCGGCGGTGCGGCCGCTGCTCGTGTTGGTCGCCGCCGGGGTCGCGCTGAACATGGCCGGGGTAACAGCATGGGGGCCGGCGCTGTCGCTCGGATCGGTATTGGTCATGCTGGCGACAATGGCTTGGCGGCGTCAGTATGTCGCCGCGCTGGGTGCGCTGGTGCTGCTTGGCGGTATGCTGGCGACGCTGGCAGGGCGTGCGGGCGCGGTAACGGGCTTCAATCCGGTGGTGATGCTCCACCTCGGGCTGGCGACCGGGCTGGCGTTGCTGGTGGCGGGCACGGCGCGCGCCCGAACCGCCACTGCAAATTAAAGCACTGCTCAATTGCCTAGCCGCCGTCGCGCGGCTAATGGCAAGCCCATGAGCAATCAACTGTCTGCGACCGGCGACAACGCCCCCATCGAAAACCGCGCCCAGTTGATCGGCGTGTTCGAAAAGGGCAACAAGCCGCCGGCCGATTGGCGCATCGGCACCGAACATGAAAAGTTCGTTTATCGCCTCGCTGACCATCGGGCGCCGACCTATGAGGAACCGGGCGGCATCCGCGATCTGCTCAAGGGCATGGAAGCCTATGGCTGGGAACCGGTTTATGAAGGTGGCAATGTCATCGCGCTGAAAGGTGCCGATGGCGCGATAAGCCTTGAACCCGCCGGCCAGTTCGAACTGTCGGGGGGGGCGCTCGATACGATCCACCAGACCTGTGCCGAATCGAACCGTCATCTGGTGCAGTGCCGCGAAGTCGGTGAACGGCTGGGGCTGGGTTTCCTGTCGCTGGGGTTCTGGCCCGACAAGGCGCGTGCCGACCTGCCGGTCATGCCCAAGGGCCGCTACGTCATCATGCGGGCGCACATGCCGCGGGTCGGCAAGTTGGGTCTCGACATGATGCTGCGCACCTGCACCATCCAGACCAATCTCGATTACGCCTCCGAAGCCGATATGGTGCACAAGTTCCGGGTGTCGATGGCGCTGCAACCGCTGGCCACCGCCTTGTTTGCCAATTCGCCGTTTACCGAAGGGCGGCCCAATGGCTTCAAGTCGTTTCGCAGCCATATCTGGACCGATACCGACCCGGCGCGCACCGGCACGCTGCCGTTCGTTTTCGAAGACGGTTTCGGGTTCGAACGCTATGCCGATTACGCGCTCGATGTGCCGATGTACTTTGTCTATCGCGACGGAAAATACATCGATGCGGCGGGGCTTAGCTTTCGCGACTTCCTCGCCGGCAGGCTGAGCGTGCTGCCCGGTGAAAAACCCAAGCTCGGCGACTGGAAGGACCATCTTTCGACAGCCTTCCCCGAAGTGCGCCTGAAGGGCTATCTCGAAATGCGCGGCGCCGATGGCGGGCGCTGGGACCGGATCTGCGCGCTGCCGGCGTTCTGGGTCGGGTTGCTTTATGATGATATCGCGCTCGATGCGGCGTGGGAACTGGTCAAGGGCTGGAGCCATGCCGACCATGACCGGCTTCGTACCGAGGTGCCGCGGCTCGGTCTGCAGGCGGCCAGCCCCAACGGCGGTACGCTGCAGGATCTCGCCCGGACGGTGCTCGACATTGCTGACAAGGGGCTGGCGCGTCGCGCCCGGCTCAACAAGATGGGCGATAGCGAACAAGGCTTTCTCAATCCGCTGCGCGAGATTGCGGAAAGCGGCCTGACCAATGCCGACCGCATGCTGGCCTTGTATAACGGTGAATGGGGCGGCGATGTTTCCCGGATCTATGCCGCCGAAAGCTACTGACCGGAACATTTGCGGCGCCAGAGCTTTGCCGGCGTGGTGCCGTCGCGCGGGGTCGGCGAGATGTCGAAAGCCACCGCAATTTTCGTGGCGATCAAGATCGTGCCGGGCCGACGATCTGCCAGACGGTCAGTTTCCCGTCACAAGCCCCGCCGCGCCGCCGCATACAGAGCGATGGCGGCGGCATTGGAAACATTCAGGCTTTCCATCGCATCGCTGATCGGCAGCTTGGCGAGTTGATCGCAACGCTCGCGGGTCAGCGGGCGCATGCCCTCGCCTTCGGCACCAAGGATCAGGCAGGGCTGCGTCTTGGCCATCGCCGTTTCCAGTTCGGCACTGGCGCTGCCGTCGAGGCCGATGCGCCAGAAGCCGGCTTCCCCGATTTCATCGAGAGCGCGGGCAAGATTGACGACGCGGCTCCATTTCAGCGTTTCGAGCGCGCCCGAGGCCGCGCGCGCCAGAACGCCCGATTCGCCCGGAGCATGGCGATCCTGCGTCACCAGCGCCCGCGCATTGAAGGCCGCAGCGCTGCGCATGATCGCGCCGACATTGTGCGGATCGGTAACCTGGTCGAGGACGATGATCGGGCGATTGTCGCCATCGCGCGCGGCATCGGCAAGGATGTCGCCGAGCCAGACCGATTCGAGCGGTTCGACCTCAAGCACGAAACCCTGGTGCGGCGCATCCGGCGGCACCAGCCGTCCAAGGTCGTGATCGTCGCCATATTGGACGTTCAACCCCTTGGGAATGACAACGGTTTTGGCGGTCTGCGGCGTCAGGTACAATTTGCGGAACAGGCGTTCCGGATTGTCCAGCGCCGCGAACACAGCGTGACGACCATAGAGCCGCGGATAGCTGCTCTTTGGCCCGTGATTCTTTGTGACTGGTCTGCGTCCCATGCGGCGGCCTTAGTCAATTTGGCTGAGCCTGTCATGCCGCCGGTTGGAAGAAGGTGGTGGAGGGGGTTGGATTTGAACCAACGTAGGGAAAACCCGGCAGATTTACAGTCTGCTGCCATTGACCGCTCGGCCACCCCTCCACGCAACTTTCGCTTGGCATGCGAAAGAGGGGGCCTAGTGGCGAATGGGGCGGCGAGTGTCAACGCTTTTGGTGGCGGCCGCGTCCCGCAGTCCGGTTATGGCTCAACTCAATTCGGGCAGCACTCGATCGCGGCCAAGGCGCTTGGCAGCATACAGTGCCTTGTCGGCGCGCTTGATCAGGCTGTCGGCATCATCGTCAGCGCGGTCTCCGGCGACTCCGGCGGAAAAGCTGATCCGCCCCATGCTTGTGCCATCGCTGACGTTGCGGATGATCTGTCCGGCAAGTTCGGCACGGACCTGGTCCATCACCGCGACTGCACCATGCACGTCATGATCGGGCAGCAGCGCGACGAATTCCTCGCCGCCCAGCCGGCCGACAATCCCGCCCGAAGGGGCGATTCGGTCGGCGACATGGCGAGCGACGAAGCGCAGCACATCGTCGCCCAGGTCATGGCCGAAGCGATCATTGAATCGCTTGAAATGATCGATGTCGATCAAGGTCGCCGCCAGTTTGCGGTCGGCGTCACGTGTTTCGCACTGTAGGCGCTCCAGTTCTTCGAAGGTGCCGCGGCGATTGAGCACGCCTGTCAATGGGTCGGTGATCGCAGCGCGTTCGGCGAACCCGAGCCTTTCCGACAGCGTGCGCGCCTGGGTGGCGGCGGCGGCAAGTTCGCCTTCCAGCCGGGTGTTGGCGGCCTGCATCGTGGTCGTGGCTTGCCCCAGTTGGTCGAGCAGCGCTGCCAGACCATTGGTGTCGAGCGGGCTGCCGAGTGCGACACCACCACCGGCAATGGCGCGGCCATAATCAGCCAGGTCGGAGCGCCCCGCCTCGATGCGCCGGGTCAGCGCTTCGGCCTGGCCATGCGCCGCCTCGACAAGCCCCCGGGCGAGTGTGGTGTCGACCTCGCCGCAATGGGCGCGGCGCAGGGTGGTGACCGCTGCGACGTCGAGGTTGCCGCAGGCGATGGCAGTATCGACAGCCAGCGACAGATCATGGCTGTCATCATGGACATAGCGCCACAGTAAATCATAAACCTCGGGCAGCGGCGCGAGGCCGGTGGCGAGCAGGAGTTCGCGGATTTGGTCGAACCAATGAAGCGCGGCTTTGTCAGGGGGCGAACCGGGCTCGCGCGAGACCGATCGCATCATCTCCATCGTCATCCGCTGTCTCCATTGTGCACTTGGCAGGAAACGGCGGCAGGCGACGGCTTTTTAAAGTGATTGCGGCAGTGCTTGCCGTGGCATGTGTCTGGTTTAATGCGGGGCGCTGGAGCGGGTAGCGGGGATCGAACCCGCATCACAAGCTTGGAAGGCTAGTGCTCTACCATTGAGCTATACCCGCATGTCGGCGGTTCGCCCGGCGCAAGGCATCGCTTACAGCGCGGCACGGCAGGTTTCAACTGTCGCGCTGCACCCGATCTCGGCCTTCTACCGCCCTTGCGCTGTTGGAAAGCCATCGGTATAGCCCGCAGCCCGACCCTAGGAGTGTAGCTCAGTTGGTAGAGCATCGGTCTCCAAAACCGAGGGCCGGGGGTTCGAGCCCCTCCACTCCTGCCAGTCCCGCTTGAAAAAGTGAGGCTGGCGACGGGCTTGCAAGGGATCGGCCGGGTCGGTCCGGTCCGATAGGACGCCGGTTGTCCGCTCCGTTGAACCGGAGCAACAGCCGGATTTTGGTGTTTGCTGTGGTAAGATTAAACAAGAGTAAGTGATTCGATGGCAATCGATGCAAAGGCGAAGCCGGTTCCGGCCGCACCAAAGCCACGGGTAAGCCCGGGTGAATTCGTGCGTCAGGTTCGGGCCGAGATTGCCAAGGTGTCATGGCCGACGCTGCCCGAAACCGTGCGCATGACGATCATGGTGCTGATCATGACGTCGCTGCTGTCGGTGTTCTTCGTCGGGATCGATCAGGTGCTGGGCCGGATCGTCAAATTCCTGCTCAGCCTCGCTGCTTAAGCTTAAGGACCAACATGTCGCGCTGGTACATCATCCATGCTTATTCGGGTTTCGAAAACAAGGTTCGCGAAGCGATCCTGACCGAAGCCACCCGCAAGGGCCTCGACGTGTTCATCGACGAAGTGTCGGTGCCCACCGAAACGGTCAATGAAGTTTTCAAGGGCAAGAAGCGCGCTGTCGAGAAGAAGGTGTTTCCGGGCTATGTGCTCGCCAAGCTCGACATGACCGATGATGTCTATCACCTCGTCAAGAACACCCCCAAGGTAACTGGCTTTCTGGGCCAGCAGAACAAGCCGCAGCCGATTTCGGAAGCCGAAGCGGCGCGGATCCTGAACACCAAGGCCGAGGAGATCCCGGCGGCCAAGATGAAGAAGAAGGCGAATTTCGAGATCGGCGACCAGGTTCGCGTTCTCGATGGTCCCTTCGCCAGTTTCAACGGCCTGGTCGAGGAAATCGATTACGATCACGGTCGCGTCAAGGTTTCGGTGTCCATCTTCGGCCGGGCCACGCCCGTCGAACTGGGCTTCGAACAGGTCGAAAAGCAGAAGTAAGGCCCCGGCCGCAAGGCCAGCCTGCCAACGCGTTTCGATCATCACCCGTGGGAGGCCGCTTGCGGTCGCTTGCACCACAACAGGAGAGCCACAGTGGCAAAAAAGATTACCGGTTATATCAAGCTGCAGGTGAAAGCCGGCAGTGCCAACCCGTCCCCGCCGATCGGCCCGGCGCTCGGTCAGCGCGGCGTCAACATCATGGAATTCTGCAAGGCGTTCAACGCCAAGACCGAATCACTGGTGAAGGGCACCCCGATCCCGACCGTCATCACGGTTTATGCCGATCGTTCGTTCAGCTTCATCACCAAGACGCCGCCGGCATCGTTCCTGATCAAGGAAGCCGCCGGCCTCAAGTCGGGCGGCACGACCCCCGGCAAGGGCGCGCCCGCTGGCAAGATCACCACAACCCAGTTGAAGGCGATCGCTGAAACCAAGATGCCCGACCTCAACGCCAATTCGATCGAGATGGCGATGAAGACGATTGAAGGCAGCGCCCGCGCAATGGGCCTCGAAGTGGTGGAGGGCTAAGATCATGGCACAGTCCAAGAAGGCCAAGGCGCTCGCAGCCGCAGTGAACCCCGAAATGCTTTATGATCTCGACCAGGCGCTGGCGATGGTGAAGGCCAACGCCACTTCCAAGTTTGACGAGACCATTGAAGTCGCCATCAACCTCAACGTCGATCCGCGCCACGCCGACCAGATGGTCCGCGGCGTCGTCACGCTGCCCAAGGGCACCGGCAAGGATGTCCGCGTCGGCGTGTTCGCCCGTGGCCCCAAGGCCGATGAAGCCCGCGCCGCCGGTGCCGATGTCGTCGGTGCCGAAGACCTGCTTGAGATCGTTCAGGGCGGTACCATCGATTTCGATCGCTGCATCGCGACCCCGGACATGATGGGTCTCGTCGGCCGTCTCGGCAAGATCCTCGGCCCTAAGGGCATGATGCCGAACCCCAAGCTCGGCACCGTGACGATGAACGTTGGTGAAGCCGTCAAGGCTGCCAAGGGTGGCCAGATCGAATACCGCGTCGAAAAGGCCGGGATCATCCACGGCCGTCTCGGCAAGGCCAGCTTCAGCCAGGACGATCTGCGCGCCAATTTTGACGCGCTGCTCGATGCCGTGGTCAAGGCCAAGCCGTCGGGCGCCAAGGGCAAGTACCTCCAGAAGGTGGCGCTCAGCTCGACAATGGGTGCCGGCGTCCGCGTCGACACGGCCACGGTCGGCCACAACGTCTGACGCTGTGCGGCGTCGGGTTGCGTTTTGGCGCCCGGTGCCGTATGCGACCAACAACTTCGCGTTCCGGCACGGGCTGCTTGCAGTACCGGCCGGAACGGAAAACCGTCCGAGATTGCAGGTGTTCCCGATTGCTTCGGCAAAACGGAGCTTAAGCGAAGAACTTTAGTTCTTCGGCCTGGATGAGACGGGGATAGTTTTTCATCGGCCGCATCCGCGCGATGTGTGCCGGGTCTGTGACGGTGGACATGGTCCGTAGCCACAGGCGACGATCCCTCGGACGGGCCGACGGCCCGGACTTTCCAACAGTTCTGGCTCCCGGCTCAACCGGTGCCGCATCCGCGGCACTGGAACCCGTTCCGGTCGCGTGCGGCCGGAGCAGTTAGCAAGGAGAGAGCATGGATCGCGCTCAAAAATCCGAGCTGATCACTGGTCTTGCCCAGACCTTGTCCGAAACGTCCGTTGTTGTGATCGCTCGCAACCACGGCCTGACGGTGGCTCAGGTCACCGACCTTCGGAACAAGATGCGGCAGGCTGGCGCCAGCTTCAAGGTGACCAAGAATCGCCTTGCGCGCATCGCGCTCGAAGGCACCCCCTATCAGCCGATCGGCGACCTGCTGACCGGCCCGACCGGCTTTGCCACGTCGACCGATCCGGTCGCCGCAGCCAAGGTGGCGGTGGCGTTCGCCAAGACGACCGACAAGTTCGAGATCGTTGGCGGCGCGATGGGGGCGATTGTCCTCGACGTGAATGGCGTCAAGGCCCTGGCCGAACTGCCGTCGCTCGACGAGCTTCGCGCCAAGATCATCGGCCTGGTCAATGCCCCGGCAACCAAGCTCGCCCAGCTGGCCAGTGCGCCCGCCGGCAAGCTCGCCCGGGTGTTTGCGGCCTATGCCGACAAGGACGCTGCCTAACCATCTGGCCATTCCGGCCTTCACAAGACTTTAGATATGGAGAATTACCATGGCTGACCTCAATGCAATCGTCGAACAGCTTTCGGCGCTGACCGTCCTCGAAGCCGCTGACCTGGCCAAGATGCTTGAAGAAAAATGGGGCGTTTCGGCCGCCGCTGCCGTCGCCGTTGCCGGCCCGGCCGCTGCCGCTGCTCCGGCCGCTGAAGAAAAGACTGAATTCGACGTCATCCTGACCGGCGACGGTGGCAAGAAGATCAACGTCATCAAGGAAGTCCGTGCCATCACCGGCCTCGGCCTGACCGAAGCCAAGACGCTGGTCGAATCGGCTCCGAAGGCAATCAAGGAAGGCGTCAACAAGGCCGAAGCCGAGAAGCTGAAGAAGCAGCTCGAAGAAGCCGGTGCGACCGTCGAACTGAAGTAAGCCGTATTGCCGCGAGCGCGTAGCCCAGGCTACGCGCCTACAGGCGCAAGGCAGGCCAGCCGGGCGAAGAAGCCTGGGCTGTGCCGAACCGGTCTGACACAAGGCCGCGGCGATGCTGCGGCTCGACACGCCAGCCCGACACGCCAGAAAAAGGGCGGTCTCTCCGGAGGCCGCCCTTTCGCTTTTCCGGTGCCGAATGCGGAGCTGCGGCGCCCGATTCCCCCTTCCCCAAATCCGTCTCTTCGACTATAGGTAACGACAGTTAATTCAGGTGGCTGCATGCGGCCACCGTCCTCCCGCCCACGGGACACGGTTCGGATCTGGTGCGAGCGAACCGCGACGAATAGGGGGCATGGAGGCTGCAACGCCCAAGGCCCGTACGGCATTCGGTAACCCCGAAAGCTGTGCGGTTTTCGTCGTCTATGGGCTCAACCCATTGGCGGGTAAAGATTTTGAGAGGCGACCGATCACCATGGCCACCCAGATGAAGCAGCCGAATGTTTTCAACGCGCGCCGTCGCATCCGTAAGGATTTCGGCAAGATCGGCGAGGTCGTGCAGATGCCGAACCTCATCGAGGTGCAGCGCGAATCATATGAGCATTTCCTGCGCTCCAACCCGGCGATCGGTTATGTCTCCGGCCTTGAAAAGACGCTGCGCTCGGTCTTCCCGATCCGCGATTTCGCCGGCACCGCCGAGCTCGATTTCGTGCATTACGAACTTGAAGAGCCGAAATACGATACCGATGAATGCCGCCAGCGCGGCATGACCTATGCGGCGCCGATGCGCGTGACGCTCCGCCTCATCGTCTTTGAAGTCGATGCCGATACCGAAACCCGGTCGGTGCTCGATATCAAGGAGCAGGATGTCTACATGGGCGACATGCCGCTCATGACGCACAACGGCACCTTCATCATCAATGGTACCGAGCGCGTGATCGTGTCGCAGATGCACCGTTCGCCGGGCGTATTCTTCGATCATGACCGCGGCAAGACCCACGCTTCGGGCAAGTACCTGTTCGCCGCCCGCGTCATCCCTTATCGCGGCTCGTGGCTCGATTTCGAATTCGATGCCAAGGACATCGTCAACGTCCGCATCGATCGCAAGCGCAAGCTGCCGGTCACTTCGTTGCTTTATGCGCTAAACTGGAATTCGGAAGAAATCCTCAACGCCTTCTACAACCGCGTCACCTGGGTGCGCGGCCATGGCTCCAAGGGTGAAGCCGGTTGGGTCGTGCCCTTCGTCGAAGCCAACTGGCGCGGCCAGAAGCCGACCTTCGACATCGTCAATGGCGAAACCGGTGAAGTCGTCTTCCCGCTTGGCACCAAGATCACGCCGCGCATCGCCCGCAAGGCGGTGACCGATGGGCTGCAGAACCTGCTGATCCCCACCGAGGAAATCTTCGGCCGTTATTCGGCGTTTGACCTGATCAACGAAGCCACCGGCGAAATCTATATCGAAGCCGGCGACGAACTGACCGCCGAGAACCTGGAAAGGATCGACAAGTCGGGCCAGTCGTCGATCGAACTGCTCGATATCGATCATGTCTCGGTTGGTCCGTGGATCCGCAACACGCTGATGGCCGACAAGGTCGAGGAGCGCGACCACGCGCTTTCCGAAATCTATCGTGTCATGCGTCCGGGTGAGCCGCCGACGCGCGAAACCGCCGAAGCCATGTTCTATGGCCTGTTCTTCGACGCCGACCGCTACGATCTTTCGGCTGTCGGCCGCGTCAAGATGAACATGCGTCTCGACCTTGATGTCGCCGATGACATGACCGTACTGCGCCGCGAGGACATCCTGGAAGTCATCAAGACGCTGGTCAACCTCAAGGACGGCAAGGGCGAGATCGACGACATCGACAACCTCGGCAACCGCCGTGTTCGCTCGGTCGGCGAACTTCTCGAGAACCAGTATCGCGTCGGCCTGCTGCGCATGGAGCGCGCCGTCAAGGAGCGCATGTCGTCGGTCGATATCGACACGGTCATGCCCAACGACCTGATCAACGCCAAGCCGGCGGTCGCCGCGGTGCGCGAATTCTTCGGCTCGTCGCAGCTGTCGCAGTTCATGGACCAGACCAATCCGCTGTCGGAAGTCACCCACAAGCGCCGCGTTTCGGCCCTCGGCCCCGGCGGTTTGACCCGCGAACGCGCCGGCTTCGAAGTCCGCGACGTTCACCCGACCCATTATGGCCGCATCTGCCCGATCGAGACGCCGGAAGGCCCGAACATCGGCCTGATCAACTCGCTGGCCACTTTCAGCCGCGTCAACAAGTATGGCTTCATCGAAACGCCATATCGCAAGGTCATCGACAACAAGCTGACCGACGACGTTGTCTATCTGTCGGCAATGGAAGAAGCCAAGCACACGATCGCTCAGGCCAACGCCGATACGAATGCCGATCGCAGCTTTACCGAGGATCTGATCTCGGCACGCGAAGCCGGCGAATTCCTGATGGCGCCCAAGAACCAGATCACGTTGATGGACGTTTCGCCCAAGCAGTTGGTGTCGGTCGCCGCGTCGCTGATTCCGTTCCTTGAAAATGATGACGCCAACCGCGCGCTGATGGGTTCGAACATGCAGCGCCAGGCGGTGCCGCTGGTCAAGGCCGAGGCACCGTTCGTCGGCACCGGCATGGAAGGCACCGTAGCGCGCGATTCGGGTGCTGCGATCGGCGCCCGCCGTTCGGGCATCATCGATCAGGTCGATGCGACACGTATCGTCATCCGCGCCACCGACGAAGTCGAACCGGGCAAATCGGGTGTCGACATCTACACGCTGATGAAGTTTCAGCGCTCGAACCAGAACACCTGCATCAACCAGCGCCCGCTGGTGAAGGTGGGTGACCTGGTCTCGAAGGGCGATATCATCGCCGATGGCCCGTCGACCGAAGATGGCGAACTCGCGCTGGGCCGCAACGCCCTTGTCGCGTTCATGCCGTGGAATGGCTACAATTACGAAGATTCGATCCTGATCAACGAGAAGATTGTCAAGGAAGACGTCTTCACCTCGATCCACATCGAAGAATTCGAAGTGATGGCCCGCGATACCAAGCTCGGCCCCGAGGACATCACCCGCGACATTCCCAATGTCGGTGAGGAAGCGCTGCGCAACCTCGACGAGGCCGGCATTGTCTATATCGGCGCCGAAGTGGAGCCGGGCGATATCCTGGTCGGCAAGATCACCCCCAAGGGTGAATCGCCGATGACGCCGGAAGAAAAACTGCTGCGCGCCATCTTCGGTGAAAAGGCATCGGACGTGCGCGATACGTCGCTGAAGCTGCCGCCGGGCGTTGCCGGTACGGTTGTCGAGGTGCGAGTCTTCAACCGCCATGGCATCGACAAGGACGAACGTGCCCTGCAGATCGAACGCGAGGAAATCGAGCGTCTCGAAAAGGATGCCGCCGACGAACGCGCCATTCTCAACCGTGCCACTTATTCGCGCGTGCGGGATCGCCTGATCGGCCAGACTGCGGTCGCGGTCCCCAAGGGTGTCAAGAAGGGCATTGTCATCGATGATGCCCTGCTCGAAGAGCATCCTCACTTTGAATGGTGGAAGTTCGGCGTCGCCGATGACGGCGTCCAGGCCGATCTCGAAGCCTTGAAGGCGCAGTGGGATGATGCCCAGGCGCTGATCACGGCGCGGCTCGACGACAAGAAGGGCAAGCTGCAATCGGGTGACGAACTGCCGCCGGGCGTGCTCAAGATGGTCAAGGTGTTCGTCGCGGTGAAGCGCAAGCTGCAGCCGGGTGACAAGATGGCCGGCCGGCACGGCAACAAGGGCGTCATCAGCCGTATCCTGCCGCAGGAGGACATGCCCTTCCTCGCCGATGGAACGCCGGTTGATATCGTGCTCAACCCGTTGGGCGTGCCGTCGCGCATGAACGTTGGCCAGATCTTTGAAACCCATCTCGGCTGGGCCGCGCGCGGCCTCGGCAAGCAGATCGGTGCGATGCTGGAAGACATCTATGCCAAGGGCAAGGACCTGGCGTCGGGCGATACCGATGCAATGCGTGCCAAGCTGAAGGCCATTTATGGCGGCCAGTATGACAGCGACATCGCCGGGATGACCGACGAGAAGGTGCATGAACTGGCATCGAACCTTGCCGGCGGCGTGCCGATGGCGACCCCGGTGTTCGATGGCGCGCGTGAAGCGGACGTTTCGCACATGCTGGAACTGGCCGGGCTCGACACGTCGGGCCAGGTCGAATTGTTCGACGGGCGCACCGGCGACCAGTTCGATCGCAAGGTCACCGTCGGCTATATCTACATGCTGAAGCTGCATCACCTTGTCGACGACAAGATCCACGCGCGCTCGATCGGGCCCTACTCGCTCGTTACCCAGCAGCCGCTGGGCGGCAAGGCGCAGTTCGGTGGCCAGCGCTTCGGGGAAATGGAAGTGTGGGCGCTGCAGGCCTATGGCGCTGCGTACACGCTGCAGGAAATGCTGACGGTGAAGTCCGATGACGTGATCGGTCGCACCAAGGTTTACGAAGCGATCGTCAAGGGCGACGATACCTTCGAGGCTGGCATTCCTGAAAGCTTCAACGTGCTGGTCAAGGAAATGCGTTCGCTTGGCCTCAACGTCGAACTGCAGAGCCACGAGAAGGTCGAATAGCGGGGGCTGCGCGAGGGGAGGCCGCGGCCTTCCCTCACCCTCCCGCGCGCTGAAGAAGCGCGTGGGCCCCTTCCCCTCCCCAAACGGGTGAGGGGTTTGAGATTAGGAGACGGTTATGAATACCGAACTGATGAATTTCTTCTCGCCGGCCGCCAAGCCCGAGACTTTCGACCAGATCCAGATTTCGCTGGCCTCGCCGGAGCGTATCCGCAGTTGGTCGTTCGGCGAAATCAAGAAGCCCGAAACCATCAACTACCGCACCTTCAAGCCGGAGCGTGACGGCCTGTTCTGCGCCCGCATCTTCGGGCCGATCAAGGATTACGAGTGCCTGTGCGGCAAGTACAAGCGCATGAAGTACAAGGGTATCGTCTGCGAAAAGTGCGGCGTTGAAGTCACCGTCTCCAAGGTTCGGCGCGAGCGCATGGGCCATATCGAGCTGGCTGCCCCGGTTGCGCACATCTGGTTCCTGAAGTCGTTGCCGTCGCGCATCGGCATGCTGCTCGACATGCAGCTCAAGAACCTCGAGCGCGTGCTGTATTTCGAACAATATGTCGTCATCGAACCCGGCCTGACGCCGATGAAGAAGTTCGACCTGCTGACTGAGGACGAGCTCCTCACCGCCCAGGACGAATATGGCGAAGACGGCTTTGTTGCCGGTATCGGTGCCGAAGCGATCCGCCGCCTGCTCGAGGAAATGGACCTTGAAGGCGAAATGGTCGCACTGCGCGAAGATCTCGCCACGACCAAGTCGGAACTGAAGCCCAAGAAGATCATCAAGCGGATGAAGGTCGTCGAGTCCTTCATCGAATCGGGCAACAAGCCCGAATGGATGATCATGACTGTCGTACCGGTCATCCCGCCCGAACTGCGGCCGCTGGTGCCGCTCGATGGGGGCCGCTTCGCGACGTCGGATCTCAACGATCTCTATCGCCGCGTCATCAACCGCAACAACCGCCTCAAGCGGCTGATTGAGCTGCGCGCGCCGGACATCATCGTCCGCAACGAGAAGCGCATGTTGCAGGAAGCCGTCGACGCGCTGTTCGACAATGGTCGCCGTGGCCGCACGATCACCGGCGCCAACAAGCGCCCGCTGAAGTCGCTGTCCGACATGCTAAAGGGCAAGCAGGGCCGTTTCCGCCAGAACCTTCTGGGCAAGCGCGTCGATTATTCGGGCCGCTCGGTCATTGTCACCGGGCCGGAACTCAAGCTGCACCAGTGCGGCCTGCCCAAGAAGATGGCGCTCGAGCTGTTCAAGCCGTTCATCTACTCGCGTCTCGATGCCAAGGGTCTTTCGATGACCCTCAAGCAGGCCAAGAAGTGGGTCGAAAAGGAACGCAAGGAAGTCTGGGACATCCTCGACGAGGTTATCCGCGAACATCCGGTGCTGCTCAACCGCGCCCCGACGCTGCACCGTCTCGGCATCCAGGCGTTCGAACCCGTGCTGATCGAGGGCAAGGCCATCCAGCTGCACCCGCTGGTCTGCTCGGCTTTCAACGCCGACTTCGATGGCGACCAGATGGCCGTCCACGTGCCGCTGTCGCTTGAAGCGCAGCTGGAAGCCCGCGTGCTGATGATGTCGACCAACAACATCCTGTCGCCCGCCAACGGTAAGCCGATCATCGTGCCGTCGCAGGACATGGTCCTCGGCCTCTATTACCTGTCGATGGAAGCCAATGGCGAACCCGGCCAGGGCATGGCCTTTGCCAACATGGCCGAAGTCCACCAGGCGCTGCACGCCAAGGTGGTGACCTTGCACTCCAAGATCACCGCACGGGTCGAAACCACTGATGAAGACGGCAAGATGGTGCTGCGTCGCCTGCAGACGACGCCGGGCCGTATGCTGCTCGGTGAAACACTGCCGAAATCGTCGAAGGTGCCTTACGAAACCATCAACCGCCTTCTCACCAAGAAGGAAATCGCCGACGTCATCGATACCGTCTATCGCCACACCGGCCAGAAAGAGACGGTGCTGTTCGCCGATGCGATCATGTCGCTGGGTTTCAAGCACGCCTTCCAGGCCGGCATTTCCTTCGGCAAGGACGACATGGTCATCCCCGCCGCCAAGGAAAAGCTGGTTGGCGACACCAAGGCGCTCGTCAAGGATTTCGAGCAGCAGTATCAGGACGGCCTCATCACCCAGGGTGAAAAGTACAACAAGGTCGTTGATGCCTGGGCGAAGTGCGGCGATGTCGTCGCCAACGAAATGATGAAGGAAATCAGCGCCAAGAAGGTCGATGCCAATGGCCGCGACATGCAGATCAACTCGGTCTACATGATGGCGCATTCGGGCGCTCGCGGTTCGCAGGCACAGATGAAGCAGCTTGCCGGCATGCGCGGCCTGATGGCCAAGCCGTCGGGCGAGATCATCGAGACGCCGATCATCTCGAACTTCAAGGAAGGTCTGACCGTCCTTGAATATTTCAACTCGACCCACGGCGCCCGCAAGGGTCTTGCCGATACCGCGCTGAAGACCGCCAACTCGGGCTATCTGACGCGGCGTCTGGTCGATGTGTCGCAGGATTGCGTCGTCATCGAACAGGATTGCAAGACCGAGCGCGGCATGGTGATGAAGGCCATCGTCGAAGGCGGCAACACCATCGTCTCGCTGGGCGAACGCATCCTGGGTCGCACCGTGCTGCAGGACATCATCGATGCCAAAACCGGCGAAGTGCTGGCTCCCGCCGGCTTCCTGCTCAGCGAAGCCGATGTCGTGCGCATTGAAAAGGCCGCCGTGCCGGAAGTGAAGATCCGTTCGCCGCTGCTTTGCGAAACCAAGCTCGGCGTCTGCGCTACCTGCTACGGCCGCGATCTGGCACGCGGGACCCCGGTCAATATCGGTGAAGCTGTCGGCGTCATCGCAGCCCAGTCGATCGGTGAACCGGGCACGCAGCTTACCATGCGTACCTTCCACATCGGTGGCGCCGCACAGGTCTCGGAACAGTCGACACTCGATGCGCCGGTCGATGGCACGATCGAATTCCGCGCCATGTCGACGATTGCCGACAGCCGAGGTCGCAACATCTCGATGGCCCGAAATGGCGAACTGGTGCTGCGCGATGCCGATGGCCGCGAACGCTCCATCCACCGCATCCCCTATGGGGCGACGGTGATGAAGCTCGAAGGCGAATCGGTGTCGAAGGGCGATCGCCTTGCCGAGTGGGATCCGTACACCCTGCCGGTCATCACCGAAAAGTCGGGCAAGGTGAAATATCAGGACCTGCTCGAAGGCGTGTCGATGTCGGAAAACGTCGATGAAGCCACAGGCATCACCCAGAAGGTGGTTCAGGATTGGCGCTCAATCAACAAGAAGGATGATCTGCGTCCGCGCATCACCCTGCTTGATGAAGGTTCGGGCGAAACGGCGCGTTACCTGCTTGCGGTCGATGCCATTCTGTCGGTCAACGACGGTCAGGATGTGTTTGCCGGCGATGTTGTTGCCCGTATTCCCAAGGAAGCCGCCAAGACGCGCGACATTACCGGCGGTCTGCCGCGGGTGGCCGAGCTGTTCGAAGCCCGTATCCCCAAGGACAACGCCATCATCGCGCGCATTAACGGCCGCGTCGAATTCGGCAAGGACTACAAGACCAAGCGCCGCATTTCGATCCGTCCTGAAGATGGCGGCGAACTCGCCGAATATCTGGTACCCAAGGGCAAGCATGTCTCGGTGCAGGAAGGCGATTACGTTCGTCGCGGCGATTACCTGATCGACGGTAACCCGAACCCGCACGACATTCTGGAAGTGCTCGGCATCGAGCCGCTTGCCGAATATCTGTGCACCGAAGTCCAGGAAGTCTATCGCCTCCAGGGTGTGCGTATCAACGACAAGCACATCGAAACCATCGTGCGCCAGATGCTGCAGAAGGTGGAAATCACCAAGTCGGGTGATACCACGCTGCTCGTCGGCGAACAGGTCGATCGCGAGGAAATGGACGCCGACAATGCCAAGCTCGGCAAGAATGGCGTGCCCGCTGAGGGCAAGCCGATCCTGCTCGGGATCACCAAGGCGTCGCTGCAGACCAAGAGCTTCATTTCGGCCGCATCGTTCCAGGAAACGACGCGCGTCCTCACCGAAGCCGCGGTCCAGGGCAAGATCGATACGCTGCAGGGCCTGAAGGAAAATGTCATCGTCGGTCGCCTCATCCCGGCGGGTACCGGCGCCGGCATGCAGCGCCTGCGCGTTGCTGCCACCAGTCGCGATGCCGCACTGCGCGCGCAGCAGGCTGCGAAGATGCCGGTGGCAGCCCCTGCGATCGAGGCGCCTGTCGAGGGCTGATCTTGACTATACGCCTGCATTGAAAAGGCCCCGTCGGTGCGAACCGGCGGGGTTTTTTCTTGTCGGCTTCGCGTTGTCCGGGACGGGCGGCGACGTTGCGGCGGTGCCCCTGACCCGCCGCGGCTTTGCCCCATGCCGGTCACAATGCCGGGCTATGACAGGTTTCGATATGCCGAAGGATCGATTTGTGGCGACCGCGTTCAAGCTGCCCGGCGCTTTCGACATGCCGCCAGCGCGGCCACTGCGCATTGCGTTGTTTTCCGGTAATTACAATTATGTTCGCGACGGTGCCAATCAGGCGCTTAACCGGCTGGTCGCCTATTTCGAAGCGCAGGGTCACATGACTCGTGTCTATTCACCGACGAGCCCGACCCCGGCATTTCCGCCGGCCGGTACCCTTATCTCGGTCCCGTCGATCCGTTTTCCCGGGCGCGGCGATTATCGCTTGGCGCGCGGTCTGCCCGAGGCACTGAAGCGCGATATTCGCGCCTTTGCGCCCGATATCTTCCACCTTGCGGCACCCGATCCGCTCGGCCATTCGGCCAAGAAACTGGCACGCGCGATGGGCGTACCGGTGGTCGCCAGCGTTCACACCCGCTTTGAAACCTACCTCGAATATTATGGCCTTGGCTGGGTGCGACCGGCGGGCGAAGCCTTGCTGCGGCGCTTTTATGCAGGGCTCGACGAAGTTTTCGTCACCTCCGCAGGTTTTGGCGATGTGCTGCGAGCGCAGGGCCTGATCGGCCACAGCGCGGTGTGGAGCCGTGGTGTCGACAAGTTGCGTTTTTCACCCGGCAAGCGTTCGTTGGCATGGCGACGCGAACTGGGCATCGGCGATGACGAAGTGATGATCGGCTTTGTCGGTCGGCTCGTGCTGGAAAAGGGGCTGGATACGATCGCGGCGACCATGGCCGAACTCGAACGCCGTGGC
>CAJAHV010000310.1 GCA_903939555.1 uncultured Alphaproteobacteria bacterium
AGAATGTGAACGCCTATGATGGCGGGTCGTCCGGCACCGACAGCCTGCCTGACCTGATCATGCGGCTGGCCGAGATTGGCGGGTTGAAGCGCATCCGATACACAACCTCGCACCCGCGCGACATGACCCAGGGCCTGATCGACGCCCATGCCAGCATCCCGAAGCTGATGCCCTATCTGCATCTCCCGGTGCAATCGGGGTCGAGCCGGATCCTGAAGGCGATGAACCGCGCCCACACCCGCGAATCCTATCTGGCGACGCTGGCGCAACTGCGTGCCGTACGGCCCGATATTGCGCTGTCGGGGGACTTCATTGTTGGCTTCCCCGGCGAAACCGAGGCAGATTTTGAAGATACGCTGAATATTGTCGCCGAAGTCGGCTATGCGCAGGCATACAGCTTCAAATATTCCCAGCGCCCGGGCACGCCAGCGGCAACGATGCCCGATCAGGTGCCCGAACCGGTAAAAGAAGAGCGCCTCGCCCGCTTGCAGGCGGCGATCACGGCGGGATCCTATGCCTTCAACAAGGCCAGTGTCGGCCGCCGCACCGAAATATTGCTCGAACGCCCGGGCCGCAAGCCGGGGCAACTGATCGGCAAGACGCCCTGGCTGCAGTCTGCGGTCGTCGAAATTCCTGGTGCAAAGATCGGTGATCTGATCGCTGTCGAGATTACCCAGGGCCAGCCCAATAGCGTTGAAGCCATTCCCCTCCGTACAGAAAGAGCAGCCGCCTGATGTCGAAAAAGCCCGTGCGCAACCCCGTCGCTGCCAGCGACCGCGTCAGGCTCGAGATCGAATTCGAAAAGGCGTATCTGCTCGGGCCGTTATTCGGCGAATATGATCAGAATCTCATCGCGCTCGAAGGCCAGTTGGGCGTCTATATCTCGGCGCGCGGCAACAAGGTGCAGGTGGAGGGCGAAGCCGATGCCGCCGCGCGCGCCCGCGACGTGCTGACCGGCCTCTACAACCGCCTCGCCCATGGTGAAAAGATCGATTCCGGCGATGTCGTCGGCGCCGTTGCCATCGCGTCCGACCCGTCGCTCGATGGCCTCGTCAGCGCTGATTCAGGGCTGGCGAGCACCGCCGTCATCCGCACGCGCCGCAAGACCATCGCGGCGCGCAGCCCGACTCAGGTCCGTTACATCGAGGCGCTGGCGCGCGATTCGATCATCTTTGCACTTGGCCCTGCCGGCACCGGCAAGACCTATCTCGCAGTGGCGCAGGCCGTCAGCCAGCTCATCGCCGGCTCGGTCGACCGGCTGGTGCTGTCGCGTCCGGCGGTGGAGGCCGGCGAACGATTGGGCTTTCTTCCCGGCGACATGAAGGAAAAGGTCGATCCCTATCTGCGGCCGCTATATGATGCATTGTACGACATGTTGCCCGCTGAACAGGTCGAACGCCGGCTGGCCTCGGGCGAGATCGAGATTGCGCCATTGGCCTTCATGCGTGGCCGCACCCTCGCCAATGCCTTCATCATCCTCGACGAAGCCCAGAATACCACGCCGCTGCAGATGAAGATGTTTCTGACGCGGTTCGGGGAGCGCAGCCGCATGGTCGTCTGCGGGGATCCCAATCAGGTCGATTTGCCCAATCCCGGCCAATCGGGCCTCGCCGATGCGGTCAGGCGGCTGGACGGCATCGAAGGGATTTCGGCGCTGCGCTTCTCCAGCCGTGAAGTGGTGCGCCATCCGATCGTCGGGCGCATTGTCGATGCCTATGAAGGTCCGCCACAAGATGCTTGATGCCCATGCTGCTGGTTGAAACCGATATCGCAGGGGGCGATTGGCCGGCGCTCGAATGGGCAGCGCTGGCCGACGCCGCCGTGCGCGCTGCGCTCGCCGAAACCCCGCACGGCCATGTCGCCGACGGGCCGCTGGTGGTCGAAGTGAGCATCCGGTTGAGCGATGATGCCGAGGTGCAGGCGCTCAACAGGGACTATCGCGGCAAGGACAAGCCGACCAACGTGCTGAGCTTTCCGATGGTGCAGCCCGATCTCCTCGACGGTCTCGCCAACAGCGATGATGGCGAGGTGCTGCTCGGCGATATCGTCCTGGCGGCGCAAACTTGCATGCGCGAAGCCGCCGAAAAGGGTTGGACACCGCGCGAATATGCCCAGCACCTCATTGTCCATGGCTTGCTTCACCTGCTAGGCTATGATCATGAACTCGGCGACACTCAGGCTACCGCGATGGAAGCCCTTGAATCGGCAGCTTGCCGTGCGCTCGGCCTGCCCGAACCCTACCCCGGGTAAAATCTAGTTATGCCCGACCCCGACAGTAGCAACGATTTCGCGTCGCGATTATGGCGCGGCCTGCGCCTGCTGGTCACCGGCCAGGACCATGAACCCAGCCTGCGCGAAAGCCTTGAAGAGGCGATCGACGACCATGATGATGATGGCGCTGCCCGCGACGACCTGTCGGCGGTGGAACGCGCCATGCTCAAGAACATGCTGCATTTTGGTGAGCGCGAGGCCGGTGATATCGGCGTGCCGCGCAGCGATATGGTGGTTTTTGATGTCGATGACGGCTTCCCGGCCCTCGTCGCGTTGTTCAAGGAAGCCGGGCACAGCCGTGTGCCGGTCTTCCGGGGTGATCGTGACCAGATCATCGGCATGGTACACATCAAGGATGTCTATGCGCTGATTGCCGAAACCTTCGATGATTCGGTCTCTTCGCAACGCTTTGCAGATCTGCCGGTCGAAGGCCTGTTGCGGCCGGTGATCTTTGTGCCGGGGTCGATGCGTATCGTCGACCTGCTTGCCCGCATGCGCGCCGAGCGCACCCATATGGCGATGATATTCGATGAATATGGCGGCACCGATGGCCTTGTCACGATCGAGGATCTTGTCGAGGAAATCGTCGGCAATATCGAAGACGAGCATGACGAGGCCGAAGCCAGCCTGTTGATTCCGATAAACGACCGATTGTGGGAAGCCGATGCGCGGTTGCCACTCGAGGAACTGGAAAAACAGATCGGCACCAGTTTCGACGATGCCGAGATCGGCGACGAAGTCGATACGCTAGGTGGCATGGTCTTCATGCTCGCCGGGCGGGTGCCGGCCATGGGCGAAATTGTCGAACATCCCGGCGGCTGGCGTTTCGAAATCATCGATGCCGATGCCCGCATGGTGAAACGGGTGCGGCTGCACGCCCCGTTGGATACCATAACAGGCTGAAATCAGCGCCGCGGGAGGGTTCGTCGCTGCGCGACACCTTGCAAACAAAAAAGGCGGGCCCGGATAATCCGGTCCCGCCCGGTAGATGTCAGGGTTCAACGACCCCGGGAGCCATGATCGACAGCGCTCATCCGCGCCTGGCTGATGGCTTCGCGGACGCAGCGGGCTTCGTCTCGGCGAGCGCGGACATCGCCGCTGCCAGTGGCGCAGACGCTGCGGGCTGCCGACTTGATCCGGGTATCGAGCGCGTCGCGACCCTGATCATTGGCGAGGTTGAGATCGATATGGCTGACCGTGGTCATGCGGGCTGCATCGGCCGCTTGGGCCGGGGCAGTGGCCGCGACGAGGCAGACGCCGGCGCAGATGACAGTGCCGACGGTGCCGAAAATGGTGCGAAAAGTGGTGTTACCGGTGGTGAACATGGTGTTTCTCCTGTGCCTTGCGGAGTGTCCGGACGATCCGGCCCCCGATGTCCGATGCATTGCAGAGATCATGCCAAGTGCTCGTGGACGTATGAATATGATTTATTTCAATATGTTAATAATAGGTGTGTTATTGAGGCATGTCACAAGAGGAAAAATTTATCCGGGCTAATGGGAAAAAGTCCCAAATATATGGAAAGTAAACGGTATGGGCCAAAAAGCCCTACCCCGCTTGCCGATAGATTGCTGTCGGTGCATAGCAT
>CAJAHV010000311.1 GCA_903939555.1 uncultured Alphaproteobacteria bacterium
AGGTCGATGCGCCGCCAGATTTCGCCGCTGTCGGCAGCCCATTGCGCGAAACTGTCGTGCTGGTCGCGATAGACATCGGGGTCCGAGCCCTGGAAGCTGAAGATCGCCTGTTTGTAATCGCCAACCACGAACAGCGTGCGCTGGACATCGCGGGCGCCATCGCCATCGAACCAGGGCCGGGTCAGCGCCTCGATGATCTGCCATTGCCGGGCGTTGGTATCCTGCGCTTCATCGACAAGCACATGGTCGATGCGCTGGTCGAGCTTGTAGCGCACCCAATCGGCCGCCCCCGGTGCCTGCAACAGCCGCTGCGCCGCCGCGATCATGTCGTCATAATCGACCACCCCGAGCCGTGCCTTGGCATCGACCCAGTTCGCCGCCAGCCGCACCCCGACGCGCAGATGGGCGGCGGCATGGGTGGCGGCGGCATAGAGATTCTGTTCGGCAACGATCGCCATCACCGCCTCGCCGAGCCGGGTGAACAGCGGTTTGAGCGTCGGATCGGCCTTGGCCGCGCTGGCCGGGACGGCGCTTTCCTTGCGAACGGTCTTGTTCTGCCCGGTCAGGAAAAAGCGGCACAGCCGGTCGAACGCGGCGGCGCGGTCCTCCGTACCCAGCCAGCCATGGGCTTCGGCGGCCGCCGCCGTCGCTGTCTTGCCGCCATCGCCGGCGAAGGCATCGGCCAGCCGCGTCACCCCCGCCGCATCGAGGCGCGCCAGCGCCGCCACCAGCGCCGTCTGTGCATCGCCGTCGGTGGCCAGCCCGAAGCCGCGCCGCAGCATCGGCTCGATGCCTTCGCTCTTCAGTCCGGCCAGCGCTTCGGCATGGCTGCCGAGCCGGGCGATGACCTGCGCCAGCCGGCCTTCGCCAGATGCGATGCTGATCGCCGCCAGATCGTCCATGAAAGGCGTATCATGATCCCCCGCTTCGATGGCGGCAGTCAGCAGCCGCCGACGCAGCAGCGCGCTCGCCCGGTCATCAAGGGTAGCAAAGCCCGGCGTCACCCCGGCCTCGACCGGGAAGCTGGCGATCAGCCCCTGCGCAAAGGCATGGATGGTCTGCACCGCCAGCCCCTGCGGCGCATCGAGCACATCGGCGAACAACCGCCGCGCCTGTGCCTGCATTTCGGGCGAATCATCGGTGCGCAGCGCCTGCAGGTCGCTGATCAGTTCGGCATCGCTGCACCGCGCCCAATGCGCCAGCCGGCCGAACACCCGCGTCTGCATCTCGGCCGCCGCCAGCTTGGTGAAAGTCAGGCACAGGATCGCGTGCGGCGGCGTGCCCTGCAACAACAGCCGCAGCACCCGGGCAGACAATACCTGCGTCTTGCCGGTGCCCGCCGAAGCCGCCACCCAGGCATGGGCCTGGGGTTCGGCGGCGCTCGCCTGTTCGGGCTTCAGCAACGCGAGACCGGTCACCGTCGTCATCGCACCAATACCAGTCGCTTCGGCCGGTCCTGCCATTCCGCCACCCGGGCGAGATGGTCGAAATCGCTCCAGCCATAACCCGGCACGCGCTTGGCCACGAACGGCGCGTTGCCGAGCAGCAGCGCATCGGTTTCGGCAATGGCAATGGCTACGGCGTCAGCGGCATGATCGGCGGCCGACAGTGGCGGCTTGCCGCGCAGTGCGTCCTTGATCTCGCCGGGACCGGTGCCGCCGCTCAGCTTCCAATAGGCCAGCGCGGCGGGTTCGCCCGCCAGCGTCGCCCCGGCACGGGTGGCGAGCATGCCCTTGGCCGCCATCGCCATCAGCAGCCCCAACTGGTTGGCCAGCCCGCCGCGCACCGCAGCGGTGCTGGGTACGCGGCCGGTCTTGTAATCGATAATCGTCAGCCCGCCCTCGGCGCTGCGGTCGATGCGGTCGGCACGGCCCTTCAACGTGATGCCGTTGGGCAACAGCCATTCGCCCCCGGCTTCGGCAAGCATCTTTGTCAGGCCATCACTATCGGCGGCGATGATCTGTTCGCCCGCCCATTCGATGGCGCGGCGGGCGCGCGGCCCCCACAGCGCGCGCAGCAGCGGAAACTGCGAGCCTTCGCTGGCCAGCATCTCCTCGATATAGCGATCCAGCAGCTCCAAGCTGCCGCGCCCGCTGTTGACCCAGCGTTCGAGCACTTCATGGATACGGTTGCCGCGCGTCGCCGCGGTCGGATCCTGGTCGAGCGGATCGAGCGGCTTCAGGCCGAGCACGGCGCTGGCGTAAAAGGCGAAGGGATCGGTGACCAGCGTGTCGATCTGCGTCACCGAAATATGGCGCGGCCGGCCGGCAGCGGGCGGTGCCGGGCGCGGTGGCCGGCCGGGCACCGGCGCGCGGCGCGAATCGATGCCGCGCGCCAGCCGCAGCAGCGCGTCGTCCTTTGCCAGCCCGCCGCAATAGGCCTGCAAGCGCAGCCAGAAGCGCGACGCCACCAGCGGCGCGCTGGCATCGCGCCGGGCGCGGGTCAGCAACACTTCCGCCGCCCCCATGCCACCGACGAAATCATGCGCGGCAAGCCCGGTGGCGCGCGCCAGGCCGGGCAGGCCGAGCGTGGTGCGGATGGCGGGCGCCAGCCACGGATCGGGCGCCGGCCGGCCGGGCCATGTGCCTTCGTTGAGCCCGCCCAGAATCATCAGGTCGGCGCGCTGCAACTGCGCCTCCAGCGGCCCCAGGATGCGGACGCGCGGGTGGCCGCCAAAGGCACTGCGCACCGCGACATCCGACAGCAGCGCCCCGACCAGCGCCGGGGCATCGTCACGTTCGAAAGCGCCGAAGCTGGCACCATCGGCCTCGAGCCGCTCGACCAGCGAAGCGAGCGCGCGGCCATCGGCACCGCTCCACAGCCGCTCCCCGCCCAGCGTGTCACCAACCAGCCGCAGCGCGGCGGCAAGGCGCGGCAGGTCGATGGCCGCTGCGTCCGCCAACTGCGCGAGCGGCGCCAGTTGCGCCTCCACCCCGTGCCACCACGCCATCGCCTCGGCGGCGCGCGCGGCGGCAGCAGGATGCGCCGCGGGCTCGTCGCGGCGCAGGCGATTGAGCCCTTCGCCCAGCCAGCGGTCATAAGCCTCGCCAATGCCATCAAGCCCCGATGGCGGGCGCACGCCGCGCAGCGCCAGATCGAGCCGCCGCACCGCCGCCAGCCAATCGCCACGGCCATCGCCGCTGGCCACCAGCGGATGCTTCAACACGGTCAACAGCGCCACCGGCGAAAACCCCTGCGCCATGGCTTCAGCGAGCGCCAGCGCCAGCGCACCGGGCGGTGTCAGCCGCAGCGGCACCCCGGCCGAATCGTCGATCATCAGCCCCCAGCGCCGGCAATGCGCCGCCACCCGGCGGGCCAGTCCGCGATCGGGGGTGACCAGCGCCGCGCTGCGCCCCGGGGTTTCCAGCGCGCGGCGCAGCGCCAGCGCGATGACCTGTGCCTCCTCGCCCGGGGTTGCCGCCTCGACGACGCTGACCCCGGCAAAGCTGGCGACATCGGCCTCATGCCAGCCATCGGCCGCCGCCGCCGGCGCCATCGCCGCCATGATCGCGGTGGTGCGCGCCGCCGGGCCGTCGCGTTCGGTGGCCACACCCCAATCGGCGACATCGGCGCGGTCGCGGCCCAGCCGCGCCAGCAACAGCTTGAGCCCATATTGCGGGTGCGCCTCGGCATCGCGGCCGCTGTCGCTGTCGCAGCGGATCGCCGCCCAGCGACGTTCGCCCGCCGCCGACAGATCATGATCGAGCCCCGGCAGCACGACCAGCCCGGTCGGCAGGCCCAGCACGGCAGCGAGCAGCCGCACTATCGGCGGCGAGGTGCCGGTCACTCCGGCGGCGATAACCAGCCCCGCCGGCGGCGCGTCCGCCCAGCGCGCCACCAGCGCGTCGATAAGCACCGCCACCCGCGTGCCGCCGTCGCTGCCGCCGCTGGCCTCGCGTGCCGATGGCCAGCCGCTGATGACGACATCAAGAAAGCGCAGCGTGTCCTGCCAATGTTCGGCAAGTTCCTGATCGGCAACGACACTGCGCAACCGTTCGGGATCGATTTCGGCGGCGAGCAGCGCATCGAGCGTGGCGCCAAGTTCGTCGCCGAGCCGCAGCGCCTCCACCGCGCTGCGCCCGGCCTCGCGCCCGCCCGGCCCCAGCCCGCGCGGCAATTGCCGCACCAGCCGCGCCAGTTCGAGCCGGCGGACCAGCGGCGCTACCGGCGGCGGCAGCGCTTCTTCGCCACTGGCGAAACGGTCAAAACTGTCGTCGCCAAGATCACCAACCGGGGTCAGCCGCGGCAGCAACAGCCCGGTGCCGGCGCGCCGCACAAAGGCATCGGTCAGCGCCCGCGCGGCGCGCCGGTTGGGCAGCAGCACATGCGCCCGCGCCAGCACCAGCGGATCGCCGCCGCAACGCGCCAATATGCCATCGGCGAGCGCATCGACGAACGCGACATGCGGGGCAATCGTGAACAGGCGCGGGGCGCTTGCCGGCGGGCGCAGGGCTTTTTCCGGCGGGCGCAGGGCGCTGTCTGGCCGCCGCAGGGCGTTTTCCGGTGGGCGCGGGGCGCCGTTGTCCTCAGACGGTTGCAAGCAGGCCCTCGGTTTCGCCGACGCTTGCCGGGGTGCCGACATGGAACCACAGGCCCTGGTGGACAGCACCGTACAACCGCCCGGCGGCAAGCGCCTTGTGCCATTGCCGCCAGACCGAGAAAGGCTCGACCGGCTCGCCTGCGAACAGGCGTTTCGAAATAAGCTGGATGCCCGAATAGACAAAGGGCGCGATGCGGAATTCGCCGCGCGGGCTGACAACGCCCGCCGGATCGAGGTGGAAATCGCCGCGCCCATCATAGCCAGTGGCGCGCGCCAGCGGTACCAGCAGCAGCAGCGCGTCCATTTCGTCAGGGTTCCAGCGCTGGGCGAGCAGGCGCAGCGTATCGGCCGAGCCGTCGATCCACATATTGTCGGCATTGACGACGAAAAACGGATCAGCATCGATCAGCGGCAGCGCCTTGACCACCCCGCCGCCGGTTTCGAGCAATTGCGCGCGTTCGTCCGACACGCGGATCTTCAGGCCGTCGGGCCGGTCGGCGGTGCGCGCCGCGACGGCGGCATCGATCTGATCGGCAAAATAATGCGCATTGACGACGGCGGTGCTGACACCGGCGGCCTCCACCCGGTCGAGGGCGCGATCGAGCAGGGTGCGCCCGGCGACTTCGACGAGCGGCTTGGGCCGGGTCGCGGTCAACGGCCGCATGCGCTTGCCCAGCCCCGCCGCCAGCACCAGCGCCGTGTCCGGCATGACGACATCGATATGCGGGCGCAGCGCCAGCGGGACGCGACTGTGTTTCATGATGAAACCTTCACGCCGGTCCGCGCGGCGGCAGGAACATGCGCCGCGAACCAGTCCGCCACCGGGGCGAGCGCCGGATCGGCGAGGTTGCGCGTCACCAATTCCCACAACCGTGGGTGGAAGGCCGGGTAGCCCGCCTTGCCATCGCGGACATAAAGCCGGGTGAAGACGCCAAGGATCTTGATGTTCCGCTGCGCCGCCAGAATGGCATAGGCGGTGCGGAAGGCGGCGCCATCGACGCCGGGCCGGGCGGCGAGATAGCGATCAATCATCGCGGCCTCCAGCGCCGGGCTGACGGTGCGGCGGATGTCCTGGAGCAGCGACGCCAGATCATAGGCCGGATGGCCGGCCAGCGCGTCCTGATAATCGAGCAGACCCAACCCGCGCAGTCCCGGCCGGTCGATGATCATCAGATTATCGGCGTGATAATCGCGCAGCACCAGCACCGGCGGTTCGGCGCGCACGGCGGACCACAGCGGCGCCCAGGCGGCGTCATAGCCGGAGGCCTCGGTGATATTCATGGCCGGCAGATACCAGTCCGGAAACAGCCGCGCCTCGCGCAGCAGTTCGGGTTCGGCATAGGGCGGCACCGGCCCGGCCGGCAATTGGTGGAGCGCCGCCAGAATGTCGACGGCGGTTTCATAGACGGCGCGTTCGCGGCCCGGTTCGCGCACCAGCACCGGGCCGACGCGATCATCGCCAAAATCCTCCAGCAGCACGAGGCCGATATCAAGCTCGGTCGCCAGTGCCTGCGGGGCCGAAAAACCCATGTCATGCAATTGCCTGCCGATGGCGAGGAAGGGCCGCGAATCCTCCTTTTCAGGCGGGGCGTCCATCAGCACGGCGGTGCTGCCATCATCGGCATGGACGCGGAAATAGCGCCGGAACGAGGCATCACCGGCCAAGGGCGCGATGCGGGCGCCGCCCCAGCCATGCCGCGCGAGAAAAGCCGGCGCCGTATCCGGTGGAATCATGGGAGAAGGAGGGGGAGGGAGAGC
>CAJAHV010000312.1 GCA_903939555.1 uncultured Alphaproteobacteria bacterium
CCCAGCTATCTTGTCATCAATGCCGATGAATCCGAACCTGGTTCGTGCAAGGATCGCGAGATCATCCGCCACGACCCACACAAGCTCATCGAAGGTGCGCTTGTCGCCGGTTTCGCCATGCGCGCCGTGGCGGCTTTCATCTACATTCGCGGCGAATATGTCCGCGAGGCCGAAACCCTGTTCGCCGCTGTCCGTGAAGCCTATGCTGCCGGGCTCATTGGCAAGAATGCCTGTGGTTCGGGCTATGATTTCGACGTTGTCGTTCACCGCGGTGCCGGCGCCTATATTTGTGGTGAAGAAACGGCGATGCTCGAAAGCCTGGAAGGCAAGAAGGGCCAGCCACGCCTGAAACCGCCTTTTCCGGCGGGTGCCGGCCTGTATGGCAACCCGACGACGGTCAACAACGTTGAATCGATTGCCGTCGCCCCCACCATCCTGCGTCGCGGCCCGGCCTGGTTTGCCGCGATCGGCCGTCCGAAGAACGAAGGCACCAAGCTGTTCCAGATCAGCGGGCATGTGAACAAGCCCTGCGTTGTCGAGGAAGCCATGGGCTTGCCTTTCCGCGAGCTTATCGACACGCATTGCGGCGGCATCCGCGGCGGCTGGGATAATCTGCTCGCCGTCATCCCCGGCGGATCGTCGGTGCCGCTGGTGCCCGCGCATGAAATCGCTGATGCGCCGATGGATTTCGACGGTCTCAAGGATTTGAAATCCGGCCTTGGTACCGCTGCGGTTATCGTCATGGACAAGTCCACCGATATCGTTCGCGCCATTGCCCGCCTGTCTTATTTCTACAAGCACGAAAGCTGCGGCCAGTGCACGCCGTGCCGGGAAGGCACCGGCTGGATGTGGCGTGTCATGGAGCGCCTCGTCACCGGGGACGCCGAGCCGCACGAAATCGACTTGCTGCTCGAAGTCACCACCGAGATCGAGGGCCACACCATTTGCGCGCTGGGTGACGCCGCCGCGTGGCCGATCCAGGGGCTGATCCGGCATTTCCGGCCCGAGATCGAGCGTCGGATTGCTCGCCGGCAGGGCTTCATTGCGGTTCCCAATCTTGCCGTGGCGGCGGAATAGGTTCAGTTGACCACACAGGCGATGCACAGTGTCGCTGTCGGCAATGCGGCCAGCCGCCGTTCCGGAATTTCGCAGCCGCAAATACGGCAGATGCCATATTTGCCCGCGGCGATGCGGCCGAGCGCTGCCCTGATCTGCATTGCCTCGGCGCGGTGCGCCCCCTCGATTCCGGCCAGCGCATCCTTGTCTTCGATTTCATTGGCCTGTTCGGCATAATCGGCATCGAGCGGCGCGCGCAGGTCGCCCTGCAATCGGGCCATATGGTTTTCCAACTCCGCAAGCCGTGCCTGCAATGCGGCTTCGATGGCGACGGTATCGATCACGGCGTTTTTCCCCTCAATCGACACGGCAATGGTCAATCAGAATGGCGATTTCGTCGAGCAGGGCCAGCCGGCGCTTCTTCAAGGCTTCGACGCGGGCATCGGGGGCGGTTACGGCGGCTTCGGCGGCTTCATGGTTGATCACGTCAAATCGCGCCACCAGGTTGCGGAAATGCGGGCTTTCGGTCTTCAACCGGGTGATGATCTCGGCATCGCCGGGGAAGGCGTCGTGAATGTGCGGGGAAATGTGGGTCATGGGCAAGGCTCCTGTACGGCCATGACAGCCTAAGC
>CAJAHV010000313.1 GCA_903939555.1 uncultured Alphaproteobacteria bacterium
CAGCGCTGCGGCATATATCCGTATCTGCGCCAACCACAGCGCCGCCGCCCGCCCGCTGTCATCGTCGGGCAAGCTGCCGGCAGCGGTAATGATCGCCGGCCGCAGCGTTTCGGTTATGCCGCGCAGCCATTGCCGGCTCGCCGGGCTGCGCAGGATCGCGGCAAGATAGTCGCCCAGCGGAAAGTGCAAGAAGATCGCCGGTGCCGCGGGCGCAGCCGCCATGATTGCCGGAATGATGAAATTGACCGGAACATTGGCCTTGACGATCGTCATTGCCGCCGGGTCGTAGCGCCGTGCCAGCAGCCCGGTGACCAACGCCAGCCGCGCCTGCCAGTCTCCCGGCAGGATGCTGCTGACAGAAGCAATAGCCTGTTGTCGCAAGGCGAGTGGCTCGCGCAGGACAAGCCGGTTGCCCTGGTCTAGCGCTCGCGCCAGCAGTGTCGAGCCGCAGTGCGCGACATGAAAGATCCAGCCGGTGATCGGCACCGGGTCTGGCGCCGCCAGCCCGGCAAGCGGCGGATGCCGCACGGTTTCGCTGGCCGTATTTATGCGATCATCAAGGAAGATCGAGCGGCGATAGGCGGAGGGATCCATCGCCAACATGATGGCGCTGTCGCCTTCGAAGGCGAATAGATAATCATCGGGCGAAGCGAGCGTGGGCACAGCGTGGCTATAGCGGTCCACGCCGACCAAGGCTATGCTCAGCGCCATGTCCTCGTTGCCCGAGCCCGACCAATGGACGTGAGACTGCCGCACCCCGGCCAACCCCATGCCGTGCTGACCGCGACCTGGGAGCGGAGCCCGCTGGCCATCGATCCGGCGCAACTGATGGCGCTCTACACGCGGCATGGCGCGTTGCTGCTGCGGGGTTTTGGCGCGGATCTGGACAGTTTTGCAGGCTTTACCCAACAGTTTTGCACCGGTTCGGTGTTCAACGAAAGCCCGGACCGGCACCTACTCGACGCAGCGCACAATATTCAGACGGTCAATGGCGGTACGGCGCCATTCCCGCTCCACCCTGAATTGTCACGCGAACCTTGGAAGCCCGATATCTGCTTTTTCGCCTGCCTCGAACCGCCGCGCTCGCTGGGCGCTACGACGCTGTGTGATGGCGTCGATCTGGTTAGCCAACTGCCGGCGGCGGTGCGTGACGGGCTGGCCGGGCGGCGGCTGCGCTATATGCAGCCGGTCAACCCGGCGATCCTCGAATATTGGCTCGGCACACCAAGCCCTGATGCCGCGCTGCTTGCGGCACCGCCGCCGGGCTGCCCGTACAGCTTTGACTGGTATGACAACCAGCTAGTGCGCGTTTTTACCCGGCCGGCGCTGCATACGCCGATGTTTACCGCCGCCCCCGCTTTTGGCAACTTTCTGCTATTTTCCTTTTTTCACAACCGGATGCGTGGCTATCCGAGCCTTGATGACGGCAGTGCCGTGCCCGATGCCTGGTTGGCAGAAGTCAAGGCGACCGGCGACCGGCTTTCAGCGGCGGTGCAATGGCAGCGGGGCGACCTGTTGATGCTCGACAACAGCCGCTTCATGCATGGCCGTACCGCTGTGGTGCCTGATGACGTCCGGTTGATCGCATCGTTCTTCGGTTATCTGAAGAATGCGCCGCGCAACCCGGAAGAACCCGTCGATCCGCCTTGGCGGCGTACCGAATTCCGCCCGCCGGCGCTGCGCTGACAGGCAGCCGGCGGCAGTCTTGGGGCGTTA
This sequence comes from uncultured Alphaproteobacteria bacterium, assembly GCA_903939555.1. GTDB lineage: Bacteria > Pseudomonadota > Alphaproteobacteria > Sphingomonadales > Sphingomonadaceae > Sandarakinorhabdus. The sequence goes on from CAJAHV010000313.1 coordinate 1,717, forward strand.
CTGTCAGAAGATCCGTCGGGGAGATAGTGGCATCGGCACCCTCCAGATTTTGCGTCGCAAATAATTAGGCCAACCCGGACAACGATGTTGAACGGTTCACCCGAACCGTTCGGTGTGATTGCCGGTCGTAGCATCTGCCGGTTTCATGGCGCTTCGAGAAGCGGTTGTTTGAAGCGGGCGTAATCTTGCGTCTTGTCGGCACCTGACGAGTTCGGACGTTGCTGACCATCCTTCATGGTAGCAGATCTTCCTCGTATTTTGACCGATCTCGATCTTCTCTGGGTGCAGGAAAAATGTGAATGCCGTGCGGGTAAACCCGGCATCCTGTTCCGAGCCGAAAACACCCGCATCCCCATCCGTGAATTACCCGCTCCAGATCGTGATCTGGTCGGA
>CAJAHV010000314.1 GCA_903939555.1 uncultured Alphaproteobacteria bacterium
CACGGCGGTGCAGGCGGTGTTCGCGCCGCTGTTCGAAGCCGATGATCTTGCCCCCGACGGCGGCGATTTCGATGTGCTGATCCAGCCCGGCGACACGCTGGCGCTGGGCGAACTTTTGATCGGCGTGCTGCACACCCCGGGGCATACGCCGGCCTGCGTCACCTATCTGATCGGCGATGCCGCCTTTGTTGGCGACACGCTGTTCATGCCTGATTATGGCACGGCGCGCTGCGATTTTCCCGGCGGTGACGCCGCGACCCTGTATCGCTCGATTGCCGCCATTCTGGCGCTGCCGCCCGCCACCCGCCTCTTTGTCGGTCATGATTATCTGCCGCCGGGTCGCAGCGATTATCGCTTCGAAACCAGTGTCGCCGACCAACGGCGCGGCAATATCCATGTCCATGATGGCATCGCCGAGACCGATTTCGTCGCGATGCGCAGCGCCCGCGACAAGACCCTGGCGCCGCCGACGCTGATCCTGCCGGCATTGCAGGTCAACATCCGCGGCGGGGCGCTGCCCCCGGCATCGCCGCGTGGCCGGGTTTTCCTGCGTTTGCCGGTGACGATGCCGGAATAGCCGCGCCGCCTTTCCCCCGTCCCCGGCCTGCCCTATACGCCCCCCCTGCAGATTCCCGGCCTCGTCGATCCCCAGACCACCCCGCGCAAGGCGGCACCGCCGCGCGCCGATGGCAAGCGCGCGCTGCTCGGCCTGTCGAAAGCGCAACTGCGCGCGGCGCTGATCGCTGCCGGCATCCCCGAAAAACAGGCGAAGATGCGCGGCCAGCAGGTGTGGAACTGGATCTACCAGCGCGGCGCCACCGAGATTTCGGCCTTTGCCAACATCTCCAAGGACACCCGCGAGCTGCTCGATGCGCATTTCGTCGTCGGGCGGCCCGAGGTCGTCACCGCCCAGGTTTCGACCGACGGTACGCGCAAATGGCTGCTCCGCTTCGACGATGGCGAGGAAGCCGAGTGCGTCTTCATCCCCGATGCCTATCGCGGCACGCTGTGCGTGTCGTCGCAGGTCGGCTGCACCCTCAACTGCCGCTTCTGCTTCACCGGCACGATGAAGCTGGTGCGCAACCTGACCCCGGCCGAAATCGTCGGTCAGGTCATGCTGGCGCGCGATGCGCTGGGCGAATGGCCGAACGGCACCGCCAGCCTGCCGGCGCTGCCCGACAGCGATGACGACGATGAAGATGGTAATGACAGTGATGGCCCGGCGTGGATTCCCGGCCAGAACCAGCCCGGCAGCAACTACACGTCGGAAGGCCGCATGCTGACCAACATCGTCATGATGGGCATGGGCGAGCCGCTGTATAATTTCGACAATGTCCGCGATGCGCTGGCGATCGTCATGGATGGCGAAGGGCTGGGCCTGTCGAAGCGCCGCATCACCCTGTCCACCTCGGGCGTGGTGCCGATGATGGCGCGCGCCGGTACCGAGATCGGCGTCAACCTTGCTGTCTCGCTGCACGCCGTCACCAAGGAAATCCGCGACGAGATCGTGCCGATCAACAAGAAATACGGCATCGAGGAACTGCTGTCGGCCTGCGCCGCCTATCCCGGCGCCAACAATGCCCGGCGCATCACCTTCGAATATGTCATGCTCAAGGACAAGAACGACCGCGACGAGGATGCCCGCGAGCTCGTCCGGCTGATCCGCAAATATGATCTGCCGGCCAAGGTCAACCTCATCCCGTTCAACCCCTGGCCAGGATCGGCCTATGAAACCTCCACCCCCGAACGCGTCTCCCGCTTCAGCGACATCATCTTCAACGCCGGTATTTCGGCGCCGGTGCGCCGGCCGCGCGGTCGCGATATCATGGCGGCGTGCGGCCAGTTGAAATCATCGAGCGAAAAGATCACCCGCGCCGAACTCGACCGCCGCGCTGCGGAGAAGGAAGAAGCCTGGGTGGATTGAAGCTGGAGCCAGTGCGGCGACCTGCCGCAAGACACTGAACTGCGACGACCTGCCGCGCCGGGCTGACAAGTCAAGGAAAAGTGATTACGCGAACTATTCATGTATTTACTCGACCGCCTCTTCCGGAAAATGATCCGCGCCGGCGAATTGACCGTCATTGATGCTACTGGCGTGCATCATGTCTATGGCACGCCCAACCCCGCCAAACCGCCAGTGCGGGTGCGCTTCACCACGGCGGCGGCGGCGCGGGCGACCGCGATCAACCCCGCGCTGGGCGCTGGCGAAGCTTTCATGGACGGCCGGCTGATTATCGAGCAGGGCGATATCCGCCAGCTTGTCGACCTCGTCACCTGGAACCTGCGCTGGCAGCGTGACAACCCGGTTCGCTTCGCGCTGTGGCGCCAGGCGAGCATCGCCGCCAAGATCGACCAGATCAACTTTACGCGCCGCTCGAAACGCAATGTCGCGCATCATTATGATCTCGACGACCGGCTGTACGACCTGTTCCTCGATCCACACCGCCAATACAGCTGCGCCTATTTCGACACCCCCGACATGACGCTGGAGGCAGCGCAGGAAGCCAAGCTGGCGCATATCGCTGCCAAACTCGACCTTCGCCCCGGCCAGCGCGTGCTTGATATCGGCTGCGGCTGGGGCGGCATGGCGCGCTACCTCCACAAGGTCTCGGGCGCCGAGGTGCTGGGCGTCACCCTGTCCGAAGAACAATTGAAATACGCTCGCGCCGAAGCCGAAAAACAGGGCATCGCCGACAAGGTGAAATTCGAGCTGATCGATTACCGCGCCCTGCCCGAAAAGCACATCGGCGGCTTCGACCGCATCGTTTCCGTCGGCATGTTCGAACATGTCGGGCTGCCGCATTTCAACCAGTTCTTCCAGACGGTCGAGGCGCTGCTCAAGACCAATGGCATCGCGCTGATCCACTCGATCGCGCGCGCCGATGGCCCCGGCGCTACCGACCCGTGGACGGCGAAATACATCTTCCCCGGTGGCTATTCGCCGGCGCTGTCGCAGATCGTCCCGGCAGTCGAAAAGGCCTGGCTGTGGATCACCGATATCGAGGTGCTGCGGCTGCATTATGCCCATACCATCCGCCACTGGTACGACCGCTGCGAGGCAAAGAAGGCTGAAATTGTCGCGCTGTATGACGAGCGCTTTTACCGGATGTGGATGTTCTACCTCGCCGCCGCGATGTCGGCGTTCAACAATGACGGCCATATGAATGTGCAGATCCAGTTGACCAAGCGCCGCGATACGCTGCCGCTGCGCCGCGACTACATCACCGCAGTCGAAAAGACGCTGGTCGGGGCTTGAGGCTTGCCCCGGCGGCGCGCGGCGCTACTGTCACCGCCATGATGATCCGCACCGTCCGCACCGCTTTTGCCACCGCCCTGTTGTTTGCCAGCCTGCCGCTCGCCGCGCAGGAGGCCGAAAAGCCCAAGGCCGCCGCCGCCGATGAGGCGATCCCCGCCCCGGTGCGCGCCGTGACGAAGCACAAGGGCAATTTCGGCGGCAGCGCCATCGCCTACACCGCCATCGCCGGCGAGACGTACCTGAAGGACAAGGACGGCAAGCCCAACGCCGCGATCTTCTCGACGACCTATCTGAAGGACAATCCCGAGCCCAACCGGCCGATCACCTTCCTGTTCAACGGCGGCCCCGGCTCGGGCTCGCTGTGGCTGCACATGGGGGCGTTCGGGCCGAAGCGCGTCAACATTCCCGATGCCAAGGATGACGGCGCGCCGCCCTATCCGATCACCGACAATCCCGAATCGCTGCTCGATGTCACCGATCTGGTGTTCATCGATCCCGTCGGCACCGGCTTTTCGCACGCGCTCGGCAAGACCGATCCGAAAATCTTCTGGGGCGTCACCGCCGATGCCAAATCGGTCGCCGCCTTCATCCGGCTGTGGCTGACCGAACACGGCCGCTGGAACGCGCCGAAATTCCTCGGCGGTGAAAGCTATGGCACCACGCGCTCGGCGGCGGTCGTCAACGAACTCGAAGGCCGCTACAATGATGTCGGCCTCAACGGCGTGCTGCTGATCTCGACGATCATGGATTTCAGCCTCGAATCCGATACCGAGGGCAATGAGATGCAATATGTCATCCTCATCCCCAGCATGGCGGCGACGGCGCAATATCATAAAAAGGCCGGCGCCGGGCAGACGACCGAGGCCTTTGTCGAAGCCGCCCGCACCTTTGCGCTCGGCCCCTATGCCAGCGCGCTGTTGAAGGGCAAGGCACTGCCCGACGCCGAACGCACCGCCATCCGGCAACAGCTCGCCAGCTTCACCGGCCTGTCGGAAACCTATCTTGAAAACGCCAATCTGCGGGTCAATGCCCAGCGTTTCTACAAGGAATTGCTGCGCGATCGCGGCCTGACCATCGGCCGGCTCGATTCGCGCTACACCGGCACCGATTACGACCGCGCCGGCGAAGGCCCAGACAATGACCCGAGCTTTTACGGCATCGACGCCGCCTATCCCGCCGCCATGAACAGCTATGTGCGCGGCGACCTGGCGCTCAAGGGCATCGACCGCGATTACATCAGCATCGGCGGCGTCGGCGATTGGGACTGGAAACTCGGCAACCGGCGCGACGAACAGGCGTACATCACCGTCGCCCCCTATCTGTCACGCGCGCTGCGTGAAAACAGCCGCATGAAGATCTTCGTCGGCCAAGGCTATTATGATTTCGCCACGCCGTTCTTCGCCGCCGAATACAGCCTCGGGCGCCCGGGCTTTCCCGACAACCGCGTCGAGTTCAACTATTACCAGTCGGGCCATATGATGTACGTCCACGACAGCGACCGCACGAAACTGTCCAACGATATCCGGGCCTTCATCCGCCGGCAGAAGTAACGCCGGGTCGCGGCGGGATCGGTTGAACGAAAGAGCCTCCGGCGGCTAGGGCCTCAGGCCCCAGCCGCCGGAGGCCCTGCTGCACGTTCAAACCTAGCCCCCGAACGCCGCCGGCGGGTCACCCATCACCACCACCGTCCGCGCGCCGTCGGCGGCAACGCTTTCAACCAGGCACGACGTCCGCCGCGTCCGCGTCTCGGCGATCCACCAACGGCCGCCGCTGCGGACATAGACGTCATCATATTCCACCCCCATCTGGGTCAGCGTGCGCGAGCCAAGATTGATATTGTGAAAATACAGCGACCAGCGCCCCGTCGCCCGGTCAGCGCCGTCAAAAGTGATGATGCCATTGGTGCCATGATGGATGTCGTAAATTATCGGCTGGCAGCCCATCGCGGTATAAACCGCCACAAAGGCATCGCGATCATCAAAGGCCGGAAAGCCATCATAGGCAATCACCGCGCCCTGCGGCAGCAGCGTGTCGCGCACCGCTTCGGGGTCCTGCAGGTCGCAACCGCGCAGGTAACGCGCCTTCAGGTCGCGGATGGCGCGGTCATCCTCGAGCTGTTGAACCCGGGCGGCGAGTGCAGCGATATCCATGGGCGCTCCGATCAACTATTTGCGTAATCCTGCGGGCAGGTTACGACGCATATGCAGAGATTGGGGAGCGAAAAATGCGATTCACAGGCAAATCAGTGCTGGTCACCGGCGCAGCATCGGGCATCGGCCGCGCCACCGCGATCCTGTTCGCCGCCGAAGGCGCCCGGGTGACCATCGCTGACATCAACGCCGCCGGCCTTACCGAAACCGCCGCGATGATGGCGTCCGCGCCGCGCATCGTCCCCTATGACGCCGGCGATTTCGCCTCGTGCCGCGCACTTGTCGCAGCGGCGGCAACGGACGGCCTCGATGTGCTGTGCAACGTCTCGGGCATGCTCAAATGGGGCCCAAGCCTGGAATTCTCGGTCGAGGATTTCGAACGCATCCTGCGCATCAACACCACCAGCGTCTTCGTCATGTGCCAGGCCGCCCTGCCCCACCTGATCAAATCCGGCGGCAATATCGTCAACACCGCCTCCACCGCGGCGCTGCAAGGCATCCCCTACACCATCGCCTACGCCGCCTCAAAACATGCCGTCGCCGCGATCACCAAAAGCCTCGCCATCGAATTCGCCGCCAAAAACGTCCGCATCAACGCCATCTGCCCCGGCCATGTCGACAC
>CAJAHV010000315.1 GCA_903939555.1 uncultured Alphaproteobacteria bacterium
GCGGCGCTCGGCAGTGTAACCGAACGGGTCTAATGCTGTCCCACGCAGGCGCTTGCCCTTGGCGAGCAACCCGAAAGCGGTGAGGATCCACGGACCGAAGCTGCGCTTCCTGGGCCGGCCGGTGGCGGCATCGATACCGCCAAGGAAGGGCGGAGCGAGTTGCACCTTTATGGCGCCGGCGCTGAACTGTGCCTCGAAAGCAGCTTTGAACCGGCCATCCGAATAGAGCCTGCCTACTTCATATTCATCTTTGTATGCTAGTAGTTTGTAGTAACTTCTTGCTATGGCTTCTGCGAATTTGTCACCCCGCGCGTGACGCGCCTTGCCGACCAGCGCCGTAAAGCGCGCGGCATAGGCGGCATCCTGATAGGCGATCAGATCGGCGCTGCGGCGCGCGATGACCTCGTCGAGCGTCCGTGCCGGCGGTGCGGGTGCTGGACCGCGCGCTGCTTCGACAAGGGTAGCAATCAGGTCGGGCCGCGCGGCGAGAAGCCGGCCGAGGCCGAAGGCGCGCTTGTTGAAATCGACCGCGACGCCGTTGAGTTCAATCGCCGCTGCGATGCTGGCGCGTTGCAGCGGGATCAGGCCCTTTTGCCAAGCATAGCCCATCAACAGGATGTTCGAGGCAATGGCGTCACCCATCAATGCCACCGCAACGGTATCGGCGGCGATGAAATCACAGGCATTGGGATTGGACGCGGCGCGAATGGCCTTTTCAACCTGTGCCGAGCGGAAATCCAGGTCGCGGTTGCGCACGAAATCGGCGGTCGGCGCGATATCGGCGTTGGCAACGACGGCCGTCCGGGTCGGGACCATCAGTGACTGGGTTGGTTTGTCCGCCGCGACAACCGCGTCGCAGGCGAGCACCAGATCGGCCGCGCCGGCGATGATGCGCGGGCTGAGCAGGTCGTCATTCTTTGCCGCGAGCCGGACGTGTGAATAGACGGCACCGCCTTTTTGCGCCAGCCCGGCCATGTCGGCCGTTGTGCTTGCAAGGCCCTCGATATGCCCGGCAGTGCCAAGCAACGCCGAAACGGTAAGCACGCCGGTGCCGCCGATACCGGTGACCATGATGTTGAAACCATGGCCAGGCGCCGGGACGGCGGGTTCAGGCAAGTCCGAAAGGTCGAAATCATTGGCGGATGATTTCCGGACTTCGGCGCCTTCGACTTCAACAAAACTCGGACAAAACCCCTTCAAGCAACTGTAATCCTTGTTACAGCTTGATTGGTTTATCCGACGCTTGCGGCCGAATTCGGTTTCCAGCGGTTCTATCGAAACGCAATTCGATTGCACCGAACAATCGCCGCAGCCTTCGCAGACGGCGCTGTTGATGAAGATGCGCTTTTTGGGGTCGTCCATCAGCTTGCGCTTGCGGCGGCGGCGCTTTTCGGCAGCACAGGTCTGGTCGAAGATGATGACGGTGCACCCCGGCGTCGTGGCGAATTCAGCCTGGATATTGGGCAGGGCGGAACGATCGAGCAGGCGGACGCCGGCTGGCAGGGCAACGCCCTTGTAGCGCGCCATATCCTCGGTCAGCACCGCGACCTTTTTGGTATGTTCGGCGACCATTTGTGCGGCGATCTGGTCAACGCCGAGTTCGCCATCGTGTTTCTGGCCGCCTGTCATCGCAACGGCGTCGTTGTAGAGGATCTTGTAGGTAATGTTGACGCCCGCGGCGATCGACTGGCGGATGGCGAGCAGGCCGGAGTGGAAATAGGTGCCATCGCCGAGATTGGCGAAGACGTGGGTTTCGTTGGTGAAGGGTGCTTCCCCGACCCAGGTGACACCTTCGCCGCCCATCTGGGTGAAGGTTTCGGCCCTGTCCATCCAAAGCGCCATGATGTGGCAGCCGATGCCGGCGAGCGCGCGGCTGCCTTCCGGCGGCTTGGTCGAGCTATTGTGCGGACAGCCCGAGCAGAAATATGGCGAGCGCTTGATCGGCGTAATGAAGGCGTCGGACTTGCGGGTCTGGTCGCCGAAGAAGGCCAGCGTTTGCCGGATGGTTTCGGTATCGTGATAGCGTTGGATGCGTGCCGCGATGACATTGGCGATGGCACCCGCGGTCAGTTCATTGTCGGGGCTGAGCAGCCATTTGCCGTCTTCGTCGTGCTTGCCGACGACGCGCGGGCGCACGGCTTCGCGCCAGTTATAGAGCTGCCATTTGAGTTGATGTTCGATGAATTCGCGCTTTTCCTCGATGACGAGGACTTCTTCAAGCCCTTCGGCAAAGGCGCGCATGCCATCGGGTTCGAGCGGCCAGGGCATGCCGACCTTGTAGACCCGCAGGCCGATATCGGTCGCCACACAGGCATCGATGCCCAATTTGTCGAGCGCTTCCATCGTATCGGCGAAGGCCTTGCCGGTGGTCACGATGCCGAAGCGCGGTTTGGGTGTATCCCATACAACCCGGTCGATCCGGTTGGCCCGGGCAAAGGCGAGGGCCGCAAAGCCCTTGAAGCGTTGCAGGCGGGTGTCTTCCTCGCGCCAGATGTCGCCGTTGCGGATATGGACGCCGCCTTCGGGGAAATCGAAGTCCGGCATGATGATCGAACGCGCTTCGGTGGCGAGATCGACGGTGGCGCTGGTTTCGACCGTGTCGGCGGTGGCCTTGAAGCCAACCCAGGTGCCGGCAAAACGGCTCATGGCCAGCCCGAGCAAGCCATATTCGACGAATTCGTGCACCGAGGCCGGCGCGAGGAAGGGCACGAAGGCCGCCTGGAAATTATGGTCGGACTGGTGGGGCAGGGTGGACGATTTGGCGCCATGATCGTCACCGACGATGGCCAGGACGCCGCCGTTGGGCGAGGTGCCGGCGGCATTGGCGTGTTTGAGCACGTCCATGGCCCGATCGAGGCCGGGGCCCTTGCCATACCAGATGCCGAAAACGCCATCGACCGTTGCGCCAGGCCGCATGCCGACGTGCTGCGACCCCCAGACTGCCGTGGCGCCGAGTTCTTCGTTGACGCCCGGAACGAAAACAATGTTGCGCTCGGCGAGCAGCTTTTTGGCGCGCCACAACTCCTGATCGTAGCTGCCCAATGGTGAACCGCGATACCCCGAGATGAACCCGCCGGTATTGAGACCCGCAGCCTTGTCGCGCGCCTGCTGCACGAGTGGCAGGCGGACCAGTGCCTGCACGCCAGACATGAACACCCGCCCTTCGGTAAAGCGGTATTTGTCATCAAGTGTTATAGGCAGCAGACTGGCAACCATTGCAGGTTCTCCTGTTGCAAGCATCAAGTAGGTCAATAATACTGACCTTTTGCTGCCTTGGCAAGTCCTGTCGCTACGGCCAGATGCGACTGGTCAAGAAGCCAAAAGGATGGTTGGCTGACTGCACGGGCCGGGCGAGGAGAATCATGCCGATCCATCATCCACCTCGCGGTAGCCGCGTGCCGGTGCTCGTGGCTTCCTACAACATCCAGAAAGGCATTGGTGCCGATCTGCAGCGTCGGCCCCACCGCACGCTGGCGGTGCTGCGCGAAATGGGGGCCGATATCATGGTCCTCCAGGAAGCCGACCGCCGTTTCGGCGCCCGGCAATCTGCGCTCCCGATCGACGAAATCCGGGCGCATGGCTGGCGACCGGTGCCCTTCGAAACCCGTCCCGGTTCGATTGGCTGGCATGGCAATGCCGTGCTGGTCAGTGACCGGGTGACGGTCACCGGTCATGCCACGTTGCCGATCCCGGCGCTGGAACCGCGCGGGGCCGTCCTCGCCGATCTTGATGTAGATGGCGTAATGTTGCGGGTCATCGGGATGCATCTCGATCTGTCGGGCTTTCGGCGGCGGTATCAGGCGCAGGCTATTCTGGCGCACCTCGTCCGCCACCCCGGCGACCCGCCAGTCCTGGCGATGGGCGATCTCAATGAATGGCGCGCGACGGCGGCGGCGATTGCCGATTTTTCATCGGTGCTCACGCCGGTGAAAACGGGCCCGAGCTTTCACTCGCGTCTGCCGGTGGCGGGACTCGACCGCATTTTCATCAGCCCCGGGATCGCCGTGACCGGGTCGGGGGTGCACCACAGCCCGCTCGCCAGCGTGGCGTCGGATCACCTGCCGGTCTGGGCGCGGCTGGAATTGTCGCGATGATCGTGGCGCTCGCGGTGCTGGCCGGGATCATGTTGCTGCATCGCCTGGCATGCTGGCGCTATCGCTTGCCGGCGGTGCGTATCGCCGATGACGCGCCGGCATTGCCGGCGCTGTCAGCCATGCCGACGACGCGCCCGGGGTTGACTGGTGTTTACGCGCTCGATGATGCCCGGCAAGCCTTTGCGGCGCGGGTGCTGCTGGTTCGCAAAGCGCAGACCTGTCTCGATGTGCAATATTATATCTGGCATCGCGATACCTCGGGCCTGCTGCTGCTCGATGAACTTCGCAAGGCCGCCGATCGCGGCGTGCGGGTGCGGCTGCTGCTGGATGACAATGGCATCGCCGGACTCGATCCGATATTGACCGCGCTTGCCGGGCATCCCTTCATTTCTGTACGGTTGTTCAACCCGTTCGTCATCCGCCGACCCAAGGCGATCGGCTATCTGCTCGATTTCCGGCGGCTTAACCGGCGGATGCACAACAAGAGTTTTACCGCTGATGCCCGCTTCACCATTTTGGGTGGACGCAATATCGGTGATGAATATCTTGGTGCCAGTGAAAAGGCGCTGTTTGCCGATCTCGATGTCTTTGCGACGGGGGCGGCAGTCACCGATGTCGCGGCCGATTTCGAACGGTACTGGCAATCGGATTCGGCCTGGCCGGCAACGCAGTTCCTGCCGGTCGTTGCCGACGGATTGGCGCGTTTCGATGCCGAAATCGCCGCGCTCAAGCTGACACCGCTGGCGCGCGATTTTGCCCATGTCGTGCGCGAAGGCTTTGCCCGGCGGCTGGTGAGCGGCGAACTGGCGCTGGAATGGGCCCCGGCGGTCTTGCTCAGTGATGATCCCGCCAAGGGGCTGGGCACGGTTGCCGAAGCGCGCCTGGTCGGGACGCGGCTCTCTCATGCTATCGGCGAGCCAAGCCGGGAACTGACGCTGGTATCAGCCTATTTCGTGCCCACTGCGGCCGGGGTAGCGGCGTTTGCGAGCATGGCGGCACGTGGCGCCAAGGTGCAGGTGATGACAAACGCGCTGCAGACCAACGATGTCGCGATGGTCCACGCCGGTTATGCGCCAAGCCGCAAGCCGCTTCTCCGATCCGGCGTTCGTTTGTGGGAATTGAAGGGTACGGACCCGGCCAAGCGGGCGCGCCTGCGGTTTCGCCGCCCTTCGGCACAAAAGGCCGGCACGATTTTCCGGTCGAATGGTTCGGCGCTGCACGCCAAGACCTTTGCCGTCGACAGGCAACGATTGTTCGTCGGCTCGTTTAATTTCGATCCGCGTTCCGTGCGGCTCAATACCGAAATGGGGTTGCTGATTGACAGTCCAGTGCTGGCCGGGCGGCTGCACAGCATGTTCGATGCAGATATCAGCGGGGTCGCCTATGAAGTTCGGCTGTGCGGGAGCAATCTGATCTGGGCAGAGACGAGCGAGGCAGGCGAAATTATCCACCGTCGCGAGCCCGGGACCGGGCCGGTGCAACGGCTGATAATCGCGATGCTGATGCATTTTCCGGTGAAGTGGTTGCTGTAGGCGCAGGCGGCATCTGGTCAGCCATACCGGAGCCGTGTCCGGTGGTGACGACAGCAACTATGCCCGCCGCGTCAGTCCAGTCCGGTGATCATCCCACTCGCGTCGACCCCGATGCGGTTGGCCGCCGGCTGTTTCGGCAGGCCGGGCATGGTGTTGATGGCACCGCACAGCGCGACAACAAAGCCGGCTCCGGCCGACAGCCGAACCTCGCGGATCGACAGCTGGTGCCCGGTGGTGGCGCCGCGGATCGTCTCGTCGGCGGTAAAGCTGTACGGCGTCTTGGCCATGCAGACGGGCAGGGCGCCGAAGCCCTGTTTTTCGAACAGCGCCAGTTGCCGAACTGCGGCCTGGCTGAGCGCGATATCGGCGGCGCGATAGATTTTTTGCGCCACGGTCCGCAGCTTGTCGGCGAGTGGCAGGTTGTCGCCGTAAAGCGGCCGGAACGCCGCTGTGCCGGCATCGGCAAGCGCGGCGACGCTCTGTGCCAGCGCTTCGGCACCGGCGGGGCCTTCGCCCCAATGGCGGCACAGATGCGCCGGCACGCCGAGCACGTCGCGGCAATGATCGATGACCATGGCATGTTCGGCGGCGGTGTCCGAGGTGAAGACATTGAGCGCGACAACGACCGGAATACCGAAGCCCGCCATGTTTTCGACATGGCGGGACAGGTTGGCCAGTCCGGCGGCGAGTACGGCGGGGTTTTCGGCGCCCAGTTCGCCAAGGGTCGCGCCGCCATGATATTTTAGCGCGCGTACCGTTGCGACAATCACCGCCACATCCGGGGCGAGGCCGGCGCTACGGCATTTGATGTTGCAGAATTTTTCGGCTCCAAGATCGGCACCGAAGCCGGCTTCGGTAACCGTGAACTCGCCCAGTGCGAGCGCGGCGCGGGTAGCGACAACCGAATTGCAGCCATGCGCGATATTGGCGAATGGCCCGCCGTGGATAAGCGCTGCCGAACCGGCGATGGTCTGCACCAGATTGGGCTGCATCGCTTCGACAAGCAGGGCGGTCATCGCACCGGCAGCGCCGATATCGCCAGCGGTAACAAATGTCCCGGCTTCGTCGCGGCCGATGCGGATGCGGGCTAGGCGGATCTGGAGGTCGGCCAGATCATCGGCAAGGCACAGGATCGCCATGATTTCCGACGCGACGGTGATGTCGAAACCCGTCGCGCGCGCCGGAGCGTTGCCGGCCCCGCTGCCGGAACTCAGGCCGGTGGCGATCTGGCGCAGTGCGCGGTCGTTCATGTCGAGCACGCGGCGCCATGTGACATGGCGGGCATCGAGCGGCACGCCGGTGGCGGTCGGCAGGCGATAATGCAGGGCATTGTCGATAAGCGCCGCCAGCAGGTTGTGCGCCGACGTGATGGCGTGAAAATCACCAGTGAAGTGCAGGTTGATCTTGTCCATCGGAAGCACTTGCGACTGGCCGCCGCCCGTTGCGCCGCCCTTGCGCCCGAACACCGGGCCCAGCGACGGTTCGCGCAGCGCGATGACGGTGCGGCGGCCGATGCGGTTGAGTGCGTCGCCAAGCCCGATGGTCGTTGTCGTCTTGCCTTCGCCCGCCGGAGTCGGGTTGATCGCGGTGACCAGCACCAGCTTGCCGGTGGGTTGCGAACGTAACCGCGCGAGTGTCGTGGCGGCGAGCTTGGCAACATGGTGGCCGTGCGGCACGAGGTCGGCGGGGTCGAGCCCGATGTTGGCAGCAATAACGCTGATGGGGTGCAGGGGCGCGGCCCGGGCAATCTCGATGTCACTGGCCATGATACATTTCCCTCAAGGGTCAATTGTCGTTCTATCGCATCAGGAACGAAAATCCAGTCATGTGAATGCTGTGACGCAGGACAGGTGCGCCGAAAAGCTTGCATCCCCTGCGCTGGCTTCTGCTATACCTTGGCGGATTGCCGCAGCGGGGGCCTGCCATGTTCGACGCTATTTCCGCCATAGCCTTGGCCCGGCTTCAGTTTGCCTTCACGGTGTCGTTCCATTTCATCTTTCCGTCCTTTACCATCGGGCTGGCCAGTTATCTGATGGTGCTTGAAGGTCTGTGGCTGAAGACCGGGCGTGATGTTTATCTGCAATTGTTCCGGTACTGGCTGAAGATCTTTGCCATCACGTTCGGCATGGGTGTCGTGTCGGGAATTGTCATGGCGTATCAGTTCGGTACCAACTGGGCGGTATTTTCCGACAAGGCGGGGCCGGTGATCGGACCGCTGATGGCCTATGAAGTGCTCACGGCTTTCTTCCTCGAAGCCGGGTTCCTCGGTGTGATGCTGTTCGGATTGGAAAAGGTCGGCCGGAAACTGCATTTCGTCGCGACCTGTATGGTGGCTCTCGGCACAGCGATTTCGACTTTCTGGATCATCGCGGTCAACAGTTGGATGCACACGCCGGCGGGCTATGCCATCAATGCCGACGGGCAGTTCTTTACCACCAGTTGGTGGGCTGTGATCTTCAACCCGTCGATGCCCTATCGCCTCGTGCACGTGCTGTTGGCAGCCTATCTCACAACGGCGTTGGTTGTCGGTGGTGCCGGGGCCTGGCATCTGCTCAAGGATCGGCGCGAGAGCCGGGCGCCGCGCGAAGGCACGCGCATCATGTTTTCCATGGCGATGTGGATGGCGGCGATCGTCGCACCGCTGCAGATCTACGCTGGCCACGTCCATGGCGAGAACACGCTAGAATATCAGCCCGCCAAGATTTCGGCGATGGAGGGCCATTATCAAAGCTACCCAGGTGGCCCGGGCGGTGGCGCGCCACTTATCTTGTTCGGCCTGCCCGATGATGTCGCACAGGTCATGCGCTACAAGCTCGAAATTCCGCAGATTGGCTCGATAATCCTGAAGAGTGACATCGAGGCGCCGCTCGACGGGCTCGACAAGGTGGCGCCCGAAAACCGCGCGCCGGTGGCGATCACCTTCTGGTCGTTCCGGCTGATGGTCGGCATCGGCCTGCTGATGCTCGTCATGGGGGTCTGGAGCCTGTGGGCGCGGCTGCGCGGCAATCTTTTTGGCAACCCCTGGCTGCACCGGCTGGCGTTGTTGATGGGGCCATCGGGCTTCGTTGCCGTGCTGGCCGGCTGGACGACGACCGAAGTCGGGCGTCAGCCCTTCACGATCTTCGGATTGCTGCGTACCGCCGACAGTGCGTCGCCGTTGGCAGCCCCGGCAGTGGCGGCGTCGCTGGTCGCTTTCGTCATCGTCTATTTCGCGGTGTTCGGCGTTGGCACCTGGTTCATCATCAATCTGATGGGTCATGAACCCCATCCGGGAGAAACCGGGCCCATGCGTGGTGAGACCACCCGTGCCGCCGGTGCCATTCCTGATATCGCCTTGGCGGAGTGATAACATGGCTCCCAATGATACGCTTTCACTGGTCTGGGCAGCGATCATTGCCCTAGCCGTCTTTGGTTACGTCGTCATGGATGGCTTTGATCTTGGCATCGGCATCCTCTTTCCCTGGTTGAACAAAGGGGACGACCGCAACACCGCGATGAATACCATCGCGCCGGTCTGGGATGGCAATGAAACCTGGCTGGTCCTGGGCGGCGGCGGGCTGTTTGCGGCCTTTCCGCTGGCGTACGCGGTGGTGATGCCGGCGGTCTATGCGCCGATCATCGCCATGCTGCTCGGGCTGGTGTTTCGCGGTGTTGCCTTCGAATATCGCGCCCGCACGACACGATTGTGGTTGTGGGATGCGGCCTTTGCCTTTGGCTCGACCATGGCGGCCTTTTCGCAAGGGGTCATCCTGGGGGCCATTCTGCAGGGTGTCCGCGTCACCGGGCGCAGCTACAGCGGTGGCTGGTGGGACTGGCTTTCGTATTTTTCGATCCTGACCGGTCTTTCGATGGTGGCGGGCTATGCACTGCTTGGATCATGCTGGTTGATCTATCGTACCGAACACAGTTTGCAGGATCGCGCCTTCGCCCTGGCGCGGGCGACCGGCATGGCGACACTGGCAGCGATTGGCGGCGTCAGTCTGGCAACGCCCTTTCTCAATCATGATTATTTCAGCCGCTGGTTTGAAGTCCCGGGGATTTATCTGTCCGCGCCGGTGCCGATTCTGGTCGGGATTACCGCCATCGCCTTTGTCCGAGCCCTCAGGCGCCGGGCCGAAGTGCAGCCGTTCCTGCTGGCATTGCTGCTGTTTTTGCTAAGTTTCATCGGGCTCGGCGTGTCGATGTTCCCGTGGCTGGTGCCGGGCAAGATCAGTATCTATGCTGCCGCCACCGCGGAAAACAGCCAGATATTCATGCTGATTGGCGTCGCCATCATGCTGCCGATCATCATCGGCTACACAGCCTATTCCTATTGGGTGTTTCGCGGCAAGGTTGGCCATGACGGCTATCATTAGGCGCTGCGGGGCAGTGGGCTGATGGCACGGCGCCTGCTCTGGTTTGTCGGGCTGTGGGCCGTCGGCGTGGGCTGCGTTGCCTTTGTTTCGCTTGTTCTGCGTGCCTGGATCGGTGCCGGGGGGTAGCGATTCGGCGTTGCCGGCCATGTTTTTTTCCGGCACCGGAACTGTATGGGCCCCGTGGGGGCAAAACCCAGCCTTGCGCCCGACCATTGTGTTGCTATAGACGCGCCCTTCACTCCTAAGCGGGCGTGGCGGAATTGGTAGACGCGCTGGTTTTAGGTACCAGTGTCGAAAGACGTGGGGGTTCGAGTCCCTTCGCCCGCACCATCAAGCCCGACGATTCGAGCCGGAAAGACGAGATAGACAGACATGCAGATCGCCGAAACGTTGAACCAGGGCCTTCGCCGCGAATATTCGCTGGTGATTCCGGCCGCCGCGCTCGCCGTGCGGGTTGATACCCGGCTTGCCGAAGTGTCCAAGACGATCCGGATGCCGGGTTTCCGTCCCGGCAAGGTGCCGCCGAATCTGGTGCGCAAGATGCACGGCGAAGCGCTCCGTGGAGAAGCGCTGCAGGCTGCTGTCAACGATGGCGTGCAGCAGCTGCTGGCCGATCGCAAGCTGCGTCCCGCCAATCAGCCGCAGGTTGATCTGGAAGGCGATCTCGCCGAAGGCAGCGACATCAGCGTCAAGGTCGCGCTCGAAGTGCTGCCGACAGTTGATGATCTTAAGATCGACGATCTCAGCCTTGAAAAACTCATCGTAGGTGACAACAGCGCCGCCATGGACGATGCGCTGGCGCGCCTTGGTGGCCAGGCCCAGCGTACCGAGCCGGCTGCCGCTAAATACAAGGCAAAGACCGGTGACACCGTGGTCATCGATTTCGAAGGCCGTGTCGATGGCGAGTTGTTCGACGGTGGCAAGGGCGAAGGCATGCGCGTCACCATCGGCTCGGGTCAGCTTATCCCCGGCTTTGAAGACCAGCTTGTCGGTGCCAAGGCGAATGATACCAAGATCGTGAAGGTAAGCTTTCCTGACGATTACAATGTTGCCTATTTGAAGGGTAAGCCGGCAGAATTCACCTGCCTTGTGCAGGGTGTCGAAACCCCGACTGAAACCAAATTCGATGATGAATTCGCCAAGATGTTCGGCATCGATTCGATCGACGCGCTGAAAGACATCCTCAAGGACCAGCTCGATGCCGAACTGGCCGGACTGACCCGCACTCACATGAAGCGCAAGTTGCTCGATACGTTGGCCGCGCGCCATGATTTCGATGTGCCGGTTTCGATGGTTGATGGCGAGTTCGAACAAATCTGGAGTCAGCTCGAACAGGAAGCCGGTCAGGATGCCGATCCGGCCACCGCGCGCACCCAGATCGAAGCCGAGCGTGGCGATTATCGTCGGATTGCCGAGCGCCGTGTGCGCCTTGGTTTGTTGCTCAGCGAGATTGGCCAGCGCAACAGCATCACCGTAAGCCAGCCCGAAATGAACCGCCTTATCGGTCAGGAAGCGGCAAAATATCCGGGCGAACAGCAAAAGGTCGTCAAGTTCTTCCAGGAAAATCCGATGGCCGCGGCCCAGTTGCGCGCGCCATTGTACGAGGACAAGGTCGTCGATTTCCTGCTCGGCCAGGCCGAGATAACCGAACGCAGCGTGACCCGCGCCGATCTTGAAGCTGCAATCGAGGACGAAGACGAAACCCCCGGCACGGCGCATGTTCATGACCATGGCCATGCCGGTCATGTCCATGGCCCGGACTGCGACCATGACCATGATCATCCGCCGGCCAAGCCGAAGAAGGCTGCCAAGGCCAAGGCCGTTGCCGCCGAAGCGTCGGTAGAAGCAGCAGCTGAGCCAGTCGCAGCTGCGCCGGCGAAGAAGGTCGCCAAGCCTAAGGCTGCCAAGGCGGAGCCGGCCGAAGCCGCCCCTGCCGAAGCAGCCCCGGCCAAGCCCAAGCGTGCCAAGAAGGCAGCCGAATAAAACCCGAAACACGGGTCCCGGCCGCGGCCGATACGGATCACGGGGTGGTGCCGGCTGGCACCACCCCGTTTTCATGTGGACAAGTCGGCAAGAAACCGGTTGCCTTTGCCGCGGCAGGCTTTCCCCCCCTTGAACTTCCCCGCCAAACGTCCGACGTTGTCGATTACACGGAAAGGGTTCCCATGCTCGACATTCACGCCGGCCTCATCCCCATGGTCATCGAGACCTCAAACCGCGGGGAGCGTTCATTTGATATTTATTCGCGCTTGCTGCGCGAACGCATCGTATTTGTGACCGGCCAGGTTGAAGATCATATGGCATCGGTGATCGTTGCCCAGTTGCTGTTCCTTGAATCGGAAAATCCGAAGAAGGACATTTTCATGTACATCAACTCGCCCGGTGGCGTGGTGACGGCCGGCATGGCGATCTATGACACGATGCAGTATATTCGCCCGCGCGTCGGAACCGTTTGCGTTGGTCAGGCGGCCTCGATGGGCAGCTTCCTACTCGCCGCCGGTGAACCCGGGATGCGTGTCGCGCTGAAAAATGCCCGGATCATGATCCATCAGCCGTCAGGTGGTGCTCAGGGCATGGCATCGGACATTGAAATTCAGGCGCGCGAGATTCTGCGGATCCGTCAGGCGCTCAACGAATTGTACGTCAAACATACTGGCAAGGATCTTGATACGATCGAACGCGCCATGGACCGTGACAAGTTCATGTCGGCGGATGAGGCAAAGATCTTCGGATTGATTGACGAAGTCGCCGACAAGCGGCCCTTGCCAACCGATGCCGATGCTTTGAAGGCCGCGTGAACAAGGCGGGACTTGTTGTCGCCCAGGCGGCCGGTAACACCAGAGCCTTCGCGGCCGTTGCAACAATAGTATCCATCGGCGCTCTTGCCGATGGCCCATCTGTAACGCTACACTCGCTGCTGCGCGAGAGAGGAAAACCATGACCAAGCTGAGCGGGGGCGATTCGAAGAGCACGCTCTATTGCAGCTTTTGCGGCAAGAGCCAGCACGAGGTGAGGAAGCTCATCGCCGGGCCAACGGTGTTCATCTGCGATGAATGCGTTGAATTGTGTAATGATATCATCCGCGAGGAAACCAAGACAGCGCTGGTCAAGAAGGCTGGTGACGTTCCGACGCCTCGCGAGATCTGCAAGGTTCTTGATGATTATGTGATCGGACAAACGCATGCCAAGCGCGTGCTTTCGGTGGCAGTGCACAATCATTATAAGCGGCTGAACCATGGCGGCAAGGGGTCGGAGGTCGAACTGGCCAAGTCGAACATTCTGCTTGTCGGGCCGACCGGTTGTGGCAAGACGCTGCTGGCCCAGACACTGGCGCGCATCCTTGATGTGCCGTTTACCATGGCTGATGCGACGACGCTGACCGAAGCCGGCTATGTCGGGGAAGATGTTGAGAACATCATTCTCAAGCTGTTGCAGGCGAGCGATTACAACGTCGAACGCGCCCAGCGGGGCATTGTCTATATCGATGAAATCGACAAGATCAGCCGCAAGGCCGACAATCCGTCGATCACGCGCGATGTGTCGGGCGAGGGTGTCCAGCAGGCGCTGCTCAAGATCATGGAAGGCACCACAGCCTCCGTGCCGCCGCAAGGCGGGCGCAAGCATCCCCAGCAGGAATTTCTGCAGGTCGATACAACGAACATCCTGTTCATCTGCGGGGGCGCGTTTTCGGGCCTTGATCGCATCATCGGTGACCGGTTGCAGGGCAAGTCTATCGGATTTGGCGCGCATGTCGCCGCGCCCGACGAACGTCGGGTCGGTCAACTGCTGATGAAGTGCGAACCTGAAGATTTGTTGCGCTTCGGCCTGATACCTGAATTCATCGGTCGTCTGCCAGTTATTGCGACACTTGAGGATCTGGATGAGCCCGCGCTGATCAAGATCCTGACCGAACCGAAAAATGCCCTTTCGAAGCAATATGCCCGCCTGTTCGAGATGGAAGGCATGAAGCTGACCTTTCAGCCAGATGCGCTGTCGGCGATCGCAAAGCGCGCCATCGAGCGCAAGACCGGGGCGCGCGGGTTGCGTTCGATCATGGAATCGATCCTGCTTGATACCATGTTCGAACTGCCGGGGCTTGAAGGCGTCGAGGAAATCCTGGTTGATCAGGAAGTCGTCGCGGGCACCAAGGAGCCGGTTCGCTTGCTGGTTGCCGACAAGGCAGCCTGAGAATTCGCCGGACATAGCGCCCGCTTCGATTCATCGGAGCGGGCGTTTCCGTGTGCGCTGCTCAGATCGTGCGAAACAGGCGGCGCACCATGGCAACGCTTGTCAATGTCCGCGCCGCGATGATCAGCGTCGTCGTCATCGCCGCACCGTTGAGGCCATAGGCCGGTATCAGGGTGAAACAGCAAATAGCCAGCATCGCGAGGCTGATCACAGAAACGTAAAGTGACTGGCGTTCATTGCCGGTCATCAGCAGCACCACCCCGATCGGCCCGGCAAGGATGTTGA
Organism: uncultured Alphaproteobacteria bacterium; assembly: GCA_903939555.1. Taxonomy (GTDB): domain Bacteria; phylum Pseudomonadota; class Alphaproteobacteria; order Sphingomonadales; family Sphingomonadaceae; genus Sandarakinorhabdus. Next base: position 14,455 of record CAJAHV010000315.1, read on the forward strand.
TGAGTTGCCCCAGGGCCAGGATGCGCAGCGCGGTGGCGCCACCGACGAAATTGGGCCCGAACAACCCCAACACCCACTCCGGAAAGCCGAGGGTGAGCACAAAGAGCGGCAGTGACAACAGGCTCATGGTGCCGACCTGTTGGCGCATGATGCGGCGGATAGTTGCGATATCCCTGACGCGATAGGCAGCCGCGATGCGCGGGCCGGCGACGGTATCGAAGGTGGTAACCAGCAACATGATCAGCCCGGCGATCTGCCAGGCCGTACGGAACTGCCCGACTTCGAAGGTCGACCGGTTGGCGCTCAGAGACACCAGTACCACCCAGTCGAGCAGCATGCGGCTAAGCACCACAAACGAAATCTGTGCTCCTTGGCGCAACATCGCCCGGCCAGATGTTGCGCTCGGTGCCGGCCAGTCGCGTGACCGGCGGCGATAGACGAACCAGGCAATGATGGCGTTGACCGCGGTTGTCGAGAAATACAGCAGGACGACATCGCGCGCGGTTACCGGCACCTGCGCCACGACCATCGCGATCAGCACACCCACCGCCAGCAACATCGCCTGAGGCCCGTCGAACCACAGCGAGGCCTGCACAGCCCCTGAACCGCGCAGTGAAACCGCAGCCATCCGGTTAAGGGTCAGCGGCAGGACTGCTACCCCGGACAAGACCAGCAAGCCGGGTTCCAAGCCTTTGCCGATCAGCGACTGCAACAGCGGCGCCCCGAGCAGCGCCACGCCGACACCAATGATGATGGCGCTGGTCGTGGAGAACAACAGTGCGGTTCGCGACGTGCCGCGTGCCGCAGCGGTATTGCCTTGCTTGATATCACCGGCCATGGCGCGGAGCAGCACATAGTCGAGGCCCATCAATGAAAACGTCATCGCAACCAGCGCCGTCGACTGGGCGAGCGCGAAATTGCCATTGCCGACAGCGCCAAGGTTGCGCGCCACCAGAAAGCTGAAGCCGAAGCTCAGCCCGGCCCCTACCAGCTTGATCAGCAAAGCAATGATGGCTTCGATGATATTGGGGTTTGCCCATAGGTATTCTCGCAGGCGGACGAAAAGCCGGATTGGCGACATCCGCATGTCAGGCAAGGATTCTTTGGTAAACCATTGACGCTGCTTAGGTCGTCAATGCGACAAAGGCTAGCGTTGCAAGGGCATGTTGCGCATTTTTGATGCCGCAAGTTCGAAAACGGGTGCATTCCGTGCGTGACCGGCCCACCATCGCCGGGTCGGCAACAAAGGATGAGATGATGGCCAAGGGTCAGGCAAAATCGAACAAGGAAGTACGAAAACCAAAGGCGGCCAAACCCAAGCCGCCCAATGCGTCCAATCCTTCGTCGAAATAGCCCGCTTATTCGCGGCGTCTGCGGCGTGACAGCGCGACTCTCACCGGCGCGCTACGCTCGCCTTGGATGCGGCCGCGCAGTTCAGCGCGCTTTTCGTGGATCGAGGCAATGACAAGGCCCATCGGTACGCCAAGATCGACCAGCACGGCTTCGGCAAGTTGCAAGCTCGATTCGACCGTTTCAGGCACTGCATCGGTAACGCCTTTTGCATAGAGCCGCTTGGCGTGTTCGGCGTCGCGGGCACGGGCGACGACGCACAGGCCCGGGTGGCGATCGCGGATCAGGCGCACCAGCGTGTCGAGGCTTTGCGCCGCATCGATAGTCAGCACCACGGCGCGGGCCGTTTCCAGCCCGAGCGAATCAAGCAGTTCCGGGCGACGCGCATCACCGTACACGATTGGCTTGCCCGCGAGTCGCAGTCGAATGACTTCATCAGGGTCGCTGTCGACGGCAAGATAAGGCTGATCATGCGCTTCAAGCATGGTGGCAACAAGCCGGCCGACCCGGCCATAGCCGATGATGATGGTGCGGCCGGGCACTTGCGCCTCGGGGCCGTGGTCGGTGTTGCGTTCGGGGCCGAACCGGCTTTCAAGCCGCTGCCCGACAAGGCCGAGCAGCGGCGCGATTGCCAATGAGAGGCCGGTCACCAGCAGTGCAGTAGCGGCGACCCCGGTGGGCAACAGTCCGCCGGCAGTGGCTGCGGCGAGCAGGATGAGGCTGGTTTCAGACGGCGCCGCGAGCAGCAGCGCGATATGCGCCGCCACGCCGCGGCCGCGGCCAAAATATTGCAGCAACAGGTAAAGCAGGCCCGACTTTATCAGGCAGATTGCTGCCACGCCCCCCAGTATCAACAGCGGATCGGCCGCGACAGCCGCAAGATCGAGTTGCATTCCAACCCAGATCAGGAACACTCCAAGCAACAGGCCCTGGAATGGCGCGATGGCGGCTTCGATCTGGCGGCGATATTCGGTTTCGGCCAGCATTGTGCCCGCAACCAGCGCGCCAACGGCGGGGGACAGTCCAGCAGCCGTGGCAACACCGGCACTGCCGATCAGGACGACGAGCGCAGCTGCAAGGAAAAGTTCGGGCCGCCGTGTTCGCGCGGCTTGCAGGAACAGGGGTGGCACCAGCAGGCGCCCGGCAATGACGATTGCGGCGATGGCGAGCAACCCGACGGCCAGCGCCGGGAGAAATCCGCCTTCGGCGCTGCCGGCGCTGAACAGCAGCAGCACCGGGGCGATGGCGATATCCTGCAGCAACAGGATGCCGAAGGCGGTGCGCCCGGCCTGGCTGCCCATGCGGCCGCTGGCGCTGAGCATCTGCAGGCCGACTGCGGTCGATGACAGCGACAAGGCGATGGCCAGCACCAGCGTTGGCCGCACGCCGAGCGCAAATGGCAGCAGCAGCATGGCAATCCCCAGGGCGCAAGCCGCCAGTTGTGCGCTGCCGAGACCGAAAACGAGGCGCCGCATGGTGCGCAGGCGTTCCGCCGACAGTTCAAGCCCCAGAGCGAAAAGTAAGAGGGCAACGCCCATTTCTGCCGGTGCCGCCAATGCGCCAGTGTTGGAGATAGTAAAATAACTAAGGGTGGGATGTTCCGAAACAAACGCACCCAGCCCGGACGGTCCGGCAACGATGCCGAAAAGGATGAAACCGACCACCGGCGAGATGCGTAGCGCGGCGAACGCTGGGATGACGAGGCCGGCCGCCCCCAGGACGACGACGATATCTTTGAATGCCGATGATTCGATGGGGAGGGCCATAGCGGCACAGTGGCAGGTCGCGCCCCGGCTGCCCATAAAAAGCCGTCGCCCGCTGTCAGGTGTTGATCACCGCTCGGTCAATCGCGGCATCAGTTCGACGAAATTGCAGGGGCGGTGACGACTGTCGAGCTGGTCCCGCAGGATGCCGTCCCAGCCGTCCTTCACCGCCCCGGTCGAGCCTGGCAGGGCGAAGATATAGGTACCGCGCGCCACGCCCGCACAGGCACGTGACTGGATCGTCGACGTGCCGATGGTCTGGAAGCTGAGCCAGCGGAACAGCTCGCCAAAGCCCGGAATTTCCTTTTCCTGAACCTCAGCCAGTGCTTCGGGGGTGACATCGCGGCCGGTGACTCCCGTGCCGCCGGTGCTGATGATGCAATCGATCTGCGGGTCATCGATCCAGGTGTTGAACTGTGCCACCAGCATCGGCACCGTATCCCGTACGATAGCGCGGGAGCCGAGAACATGGCCGGCGTCGGTCAACCGTTCGACAAGCGTATCGCCCGATCGGTCATCGGCGGCGCTGCGCGTGTCTGACACAGTCAACACCGCGATGCGGACGGGAATAAAGCTGCGGTTGGGATCGATCGGCATGAGGACAGCCTATCACCGCCCGGTTGATGCCGTCACCATGTCATCGTCATCAAGGCGCAAATTTGGGGTGATGCGCAGTCCGGGCACCGGTACCGGCACACTGACGGGTTGCGGCTGGCGCCTGACGCCAGGCGCGCCCGGCATGCCCGGAAAGCGCGGCCACAGTCCGGCGACCAGCGCATCCATGCTTGGCGGGATCACGCCGTCGCGCAGTTGATACATCCAGTAATTGCGCATCACCACTTCGACATAGTGGCGGGTTTCGGAAAACGGGATGCTTTCGATGAACAGCAACGGGTCACCGCGATCATCGAGGCTGGCGTTCCAACGCTGCACGCTACCCGGCCCGGCGTTATAAGCGGCGACGACCTTGGGCAGCAGGCCCTGCGTGTAGCTCATGTCACGCAAGGCTTCGAGATAGGTCTGGCCGACTTCGATGTTGAACGCCGGGTCGGCCATGTCACCAACCACGGCTTCGGCGCCGCTGGCCAGCGCCTGCTCGCGGATCTCGGCGGCGACCTGTTTGCCGGTGGCGGGCATCAACTGCATCAATCCCTTGGCGCCCGTGCGCGAGGTGGCGGTGGTGACGAAGGCTGATTCCTGTAGCGCATGAGCAAAGACCAGCCCGCGATCGACCCGCCAGCCACGGGCCGGTTGCCAATCCGGTGCCGGATAGCGCGCCGACAAGGGCGCTTCGATGCCGACCGGCGGCCGCACCGCGAGGCTGTACTGCGTCGCCGGCAGGCCGAGACGGGCCGCGAGCCGTAACAGCGCCGGATATTCACCTTCGGGTGCGATCTGGGTGAGATGGCGCAATTCGCGGTCAGCCAGCCCGATCTGGCCGATCTCGATCAGCGCCGCCGCCCGGCGCGCGCCGTCGATGGTTTTCAGATGGTTCCAGTCGGCAGTGATGAAATCGGGCTCATTCCATGTCTGTGCCGGAGCGAGACCGAGCGCGCGGCGCGCGAGCAGGCCGTAAAAACCGTTGGGCTGGCGGGCTGCGGTTTCCAGCCGCTGCGCCACGAGTTCGGGGCGGCCGGCTGCCAGATGCGCGCGGCTCGCCCAATAGGCGGCGGCGGCGGCGGTGTCGGCGGCGGGCTCCTTCTGCGCGACCAGATCGAAGGCGGTTGCCGCCACATCGTAACGGCCGGTTCGAAACGCCGCGAGCCCCGCGGTCCAGGCGCCCAGCGCGGCGAACTGGATATTGCCCAACGTCGGGCCGCGCGCCGCCTCGAGGCCGAGCCGGATCGCCGCGTCATTGTCGTTGGCGCCATAGTAGCTCCACGCCAGCCGCTGCGCCCACTGGCTGCGTGCCAGCGGCGACAAGTCGGCAGCAGACCAGCGCGCTTCGGCCTCGGCATTGCGGTCCATGGTCAGCAGCGCCTTGAGCGTGGCGCCTGTGGTAAGGTCACCCGCCGGTGTGGCGAGCCGGGTCGTACTGGCGCGGGCGACGCGGAACGGTCGCAGGGTGGGCAACAGCGGCAAGGCGACTGTATCGCTTCCCGGCAGCTTGCTGGCCAGTTGCGCGATCCGCTCCGCTTGCGGCAGTTCACGATATTGTTGCAGCCAATCAGCCAGTTCGGCCCGCCCCAATTTGCCGGTGCCGCGCGCGATGATCAGTTGCGCGCGCGCGGTTTCTGTAAGCAGGCCGGGGCCGATGGCGGCAATGCTGGCTTCGGCCTGGGCGTGGCGCCCGGCTTCGATATCGCGAAAGATGCGGGCATAGGCTGCGCGGTCGCTGGCTGACAATTGCGGCGGCACGGCGCGCTGGCGAGGAGTGATGCCGGGGCGTTCGGCCGTGACAGTGAGAACCGAGTTTCCGGGCGCAGCAGCCCCGGCTGGCGCAGCGAGGAGCAGCGAGACCGCAATAATGCTGCGAATCATGCCGACATCCGAGTCGCGAAGGCCTGAAGATCAGCCCAGGCGAGGCGTTTGAGTTCTGGCTGCTTCAGCAACAGGCGCGGATGGAAGGTTGCCAGCAATGGCACGCCGTTGCCTGCCAGCCACTTGCCGCGTAGCGACGCTATGCCGCCATTTGCACCTGAAAACGTCGCGGCATGGGACCCCAAGGCCAGAATGGCGCGGGGTTGTGCCAAGGTGATGGCGCGGGCCACAAAGGGCGCAAAGGCGGCGATTTCGGCTTCACGCGGTGGCCGGCCGGCCGGCGGTGCCCAAGGTAGCAGGTGCACCCGCCGATATGTGCCGGTCC
>CAJAHV010000316.1 GCA_903939555.1 uncultured Alphaproteobacteria bacterium
GCCGGTCGACCCGAATCCGCCACTGCCGCGCGTCGTGTCATCAAGGCTGGTGACTTCGATCAATTTGGCCTGGGGGGCGGCGGCGATTATGCCTTGCGCGATGCGGTCACCGTGCGCGATGGCGAAGGCGGTGGTGCCGTGGTTGATCAGGATGACGGCAATTTCGCCGCGATAATCGCTGTCCACTGTGCCCGGGCTGTTGAGCACCGTCACGCCATGTTTGGCAGCCAGCCCCGAGCGCGGGCGGACCTGGAGTTCATGGCCCGGCGGCACGGCCACGGCAAAGCCGGTCGGCACCAGCGCGATGGCGCCGGGCGCGATGGTCAGCGCGGCGGCGGCGCGCAGGTCGAAACCGGCAGCGCCGGCGCTGGCATAGGCCGGTAGCGGCAGGTCAGCATTGCCGGGCAGGCGTTTGAAGGCGACGATCATCACGGTGCTTCTCCTTGCTTGCTCTTTCCCTGCCGCCGCGCTGGTGTAAAGCGCAGGCGTGCAACCGGGGCCAGTGATGACCGAATTTTCTGATGATGAACTCGATCGCTATGCCCGTCATCTCGTGCTGCCCGATATCGGCGGGCGCGGCCAGGTGGCGCTGAAGCGGGCGCGGGTCGCGGTCATCGGCGCCGGCGGGCTGGGGTCACCGTGCCTGCTGTATCTTGCGGCGGCGGGCGTCGGGCAGATCAGCATCATCGATGATGATGATGTGGCGATCAGCAATCTCCAGCGCCAGATCTTGTTCACTACCGCTGATGCCGGGCGGGCCAAGACGGCGGTGGCGGTCGAACGGCTCGGCGCGCTCAACCCGCATGTCGTCGTCACGCCGGTCGCGTTGCGGCTTGATGCCGGCAATGCGCACGGCTTGCTCGTCGGGCATGATGTCATCGTCGATGGCTGCGACAGTTTCGCGACGCGGCTGGCGGTTGCCGATGCGGCGCAGGCGCTGGGCGTGCCGTTGGTGTCGGGCGCGGTCGGGCCGTTCGATGGCCAGGTCGCGACTTTCAAGGGCTACCGGCCCGGGCTGCCCTGTTATCGCTGCCTTGTCGGCAACGCCCATGATCGCGATGCGCGCAGTTGTGCCGAAGCTGGCGTGCTCGGCGCGCTCACGGGCGTGATCGGCTCGCTGATGGCGCTGGAGGTGCTGCGCGAGCTGGCCGGTTTCGGTGACAGCCTGGCCGGGCGGTTGCTGCTCTATGATGCGCTGGGCGCCCGTATGCGCACGGTTCGGCTGGCGAAGGACCCGGGTTGCCCGGGTTGTGGCGGCGTGTCCTTGTAACTGCGGCGATTGCCGCTTATTTGCCGACTTCGTGGCCCGCCCCCCATCCCGCAAATCGACCCTTGCCGGCGGCATCGCCGGCTTTTTCGCTTTTCTGGTCAAGGCCGGCATCATCCTCGGGCTGACAGGCGCACTGGCGCTGGTGGTCGCGGTGGCGGTGACCTATTCTACCCTGCCCGATTTCGACGCGATGATGCGCTCGCCCAACGGCCAGTCGGTCGAGATCCAGGCCAGCGACGGCAGCGTGCTCGCCTCGCTGGGGCCGAGCTATGGCGAATGGCTGCCCTATTCGCGCATTCCCAAGACGATGACCGGCGCGATGATCGCGGTGGAGGACCGGCGTTTCAACAGCCATCCCGGCATCGATCCGATCGGTATCGTCCGCTCCGCTGTCGTCAATTTCAAGGCCGGGCGCAGCGTCCAGGGCGCATCGACTGTTACCCAGCAGCTGGCGCGCAACGTCTTTCTCACCTCGACCAAGACTTTTGGCCGCAAGGCCCGCGAGATCGTGCTGGCGCTGGCGCTGGAGCGCAAATTCACCAAGGAGGCGCTGCTCGAACTCTACCTCAATCGCGTCTATTTCGGCGGCGGCGCCTATGGCATCGATGCGGCATCGCGCAAATTCTTCGGTCATTCGGCGACCACGCTCAGTCTTGAGGAAGCGGCGATCATCGCCGGGCTGGTCAAGGCGCCGTCGCGCTATGCTCCGTCGGCCGATGCCGATGCGGCGCGTCGCCGTGCCGATACCGTCATTTCCACCATGGTCGATTCGGGTGCGATCACCGCGGGCGAAGCCGCCGTGGCCGACATCAACATCGTCCATTTCGCGCCGCAGGAACGCAAGGCGAGCGTGCGCTATTTCACCGATTGGGTGCTGGCCGAGGTCGAAAACCTGACCGATGAAACCAGCGAGCCGTTGCAGGTGATCACCACGCTCGATTCGGCCGGGCAACGCGCTGCCGAAGCCGCGATCATCGCGGAAAGTCCGGGCGGCGCCCAGGGCGCACTGGTGGCGCTGGCCCGGGATGGCGCGGTCAAGGCGATGGTCGGTGGCCGCGACTATGTAAAATCCAACTACAACCGCGCTGTCGCGGCGCGGCGCCAGCCCGGATCGGCGTTCAAATTTTTCGTCTATGCCGCCGCCGTCGAGGACGGGGTCGAACCCGATGACATGATGGACGACCGGCCGGTGCAGTTCGGCAATTGGTCGCCGCGCAACAGCAATGGCCGTTATGCCGGGCCGGTGACGGTGCGCGATGCCTTTGCGCAGTCGATCAACACCGTTGCTGCCGAACTCGCCGCGCGGGTCGGCTATGATACGGTCGCCGACATGGCGCGGCGCTTTGGCATCACCACGCCGATCGACCGGCGCCCGGCGATGGCGCTCGGTACGTCGGACGTGACGCTGTTCGAAATGACTCAGGCCTTTGCCATTGTCGCCAATGGCGGGGTGGAGGCGCGCCCCTTTGCCATCACCCGCATCACTTCGGGCGCGGGCCGGGTATTGTATGAACGCGAGCCCGACACGCCGCGGGTGGTGGTGGCACCCTTTGTTGCCGCCAAGATGACCGAATTGATGAAGGCCGCGGTGGAAACCGGCACCGGCCGCGCCGCGCAGATCGGCCGACCATTGGCGGGCAAGACCGGCACGACCAGCAGCAACAAGGATGGCTGGTTCCTCGGCTTTACCAACGAGTTGACCACCGGCGTCTGGATGGGCCGCGACGATGCCCGGGCTGTGCCGGGGCTCGCCGGTGGCCGCGCGCCGGCCCGCGCCTTTGCCGCCTTCATGGCGCGCGCCGTCGGCGGCACCCCGCCCGAGCCGCTGGTCACCAGCGTCGACAGCGGGGAGATGATCATCGAGCCCGACGATCAGGTTTATGGCATCGACGGTGGCGAGCCGGCCCCGCCGGAAGCTGGCCCGGATGGCGAAGCGCTGGTGCCGGGCACTGTCCAGGCCCCCCGGCCCGAAGCGCCGCGCCCCGATGCGAACCCGATGCTCGATCAGGAATGGCTCAACCGGACCTTGAACGACGGCCAGCGGCCAAGGCCGGCATCGCCGCAGTAACGCTGCGCTTCGTTGCGGCCGGCGCTGCTGGGGTGGTGCAAGGCTGATTGAGGCCTGTCGCCGGCGCTGGTGGCAGCGGCGTGCTGGTCGTCAGGCCGGGCCGGTTCCGGCAA